>JAHFFM010000015.1 GCA_023247935.1 Candidatus Omnitrophota bacterium
AAAGTTCCCAAGTCAATAGATTCTTTAAGTTTTAGGTCTAATTGAATGGCTGTCACGCCTTTTTCAGTTCCCGCAACTTTAAAGTCCATGTCTCCTAAATGGTCTTCCACACCAGCAATGTCGGTTAACACCGCGTAACGGTCACCTTGCTTCACAAGACCCATTGCGACACCGCTTACAGGCGCTTTAATCGGAACGCCCGCGTCCATCATGCCTAAGGCTCCCGAACAAACACTGGCCATACTGGATGAACCGTTGGATTCTAAAATTTCAGAAACCACGCGGATTGTGTAAGGAAATTCTTCTTTGGTAGGAACAACAGGACGAAGCGCTCTTTCAGCCAAAGCTCCATGCCCAATCTCTCGGCGTCCAGGGCCTCTCATGGGCTTGATTTCGCCTACGGAAAACGGAGGAAAGTTATAATGAAGCATAAACGAACGGTAAGTGTCGCCGTCTATCGAATCAATAAACTGTTCGTCTTTGCTTGTTCCGAGTGTGATCACGCCAAGCGACTGCGTCTGTCCGCGTGTGAAAAGCGCGGAGCCATGCGCACGAGGAAGCACGCCTACTTCGCAGCTGATCGCACGAATATCTTTGTAGCCGCGTCCATCGGTGCGAACTTTATTATCAATGATAAATCGGCGGACTTCGTCATATTCAATTTCTTCAAAAGCACGTTTTAGATGGACTGAGGAAATCTCGCTGCCTTCCACCAAAATCTTCTCTTTGATGGAGTCCATAAGCGCGTGAATAGCCTCATCGCGGCTTTCTTTTGTTTTTTCTTCGCGATTAATCCTGCTGATTTCTTTGACGCTCAAATCACGGACTTGTTTCACCAATTCTTCAGGAACAATGTCCAGATCCGCTTCCATATCTTTTACACCGCATTCTTTTTTCATCTGCTCTTGCAACTTAAGAAGAGGTTTTAAAGATTGGATGCCAAACTCAAGCGCTTCCGCGATACGTTCTTCAGGAACGATTTCGGCACCGGCTTCAATCATGATAATTCCCTGATTGGTTACGGAAAGCACCATGTCTATCGTGCTTTGAGTGAGCTGTTGGAATGTAGGGTTTAAAACAAATTTTCCATCGACTTCGCCGATTCTAGCCGAAGCTACCGGAGATAAAAATGGAACACCGGAAAGCATGATTGCGGCGGAAGCGCCATTCATCGCCAGAATATCGGAATTATTTTCTTTGTCAGCGGACAAAACTGTTGCCACCACTTGGACCTCATTAAAAAAACCATCCGGAAATAAAGGGCGAATAGGTCTGTCGATGATGCGGGAAACCAACGTTTCTTTTTCCGTAGCCTTGCCTTCCCGCTTGAAATAACCACCGGGAATTTTACCGCCAGCATAGCTGCGTTCCTGGTAATCAACGGTCAAAGGAAAAAAGTCCTGGTCTTCTTTGCGCTTTTTGGAAACGCAGCAAGTCACCAAAACGGATGTGTCGCCATAACGCACAAACACGGCGCCATCCGCTTGTTTGGCCATGCGGCCGGTTTCAAAAGAGAGGGTCTTGCCATTGAGAGATAGTTCGAATTTTTTCATGGGGATTATTTTCTGAGGTCGAGCTGTTCGATTAGTTTAAAGTAGGCGTTTTGATCTTCCCGCTTAAGATAATCCAATAATTTGCGGCGTTGAGAAACCAATTTTAAAAGACCGCGACGAGAATGATGGTCTTTGCTATGCGATTTGAAATGCGGTCCTAGATTATTAATCCGCTCGGTTAACACGGCTACTTGGACAAACGCAGAGCCGCTGTCTTTTTCGTGAGTTTTAAAAGTTTTTACGACTTCTTTTTTTCTTTCTTTCGTGATGGACATCTTTTTCCCTAACCTTTTTATTCTTATGAACTTACAAATACTCCAACCTTGGAATATTCACGTGAAGTAAGATTATACTAGTTAATTCTAGCCTTGTAAAGAGAAAATGCCTCTCCAGCTGAACGAATGTCCTTCTGAATGGCAAGCTTCAGTTTGGCGGGCGAAGAAAAACGCTTAATAGGCCTGAGTTTTTTTGTAAAGAAAACCTCAATGTCTTTTCCGTAAAGATTACCCTTCCAGTCTAACCAGTGAACCTCAACCGTTTTTTCGATTTCTCCAAACGTGGGTCTTTTCCCAATATGAAGCACCCCAAAAAGTTTTTTAGCGTTGTATTCTCCCGTCACGGCGTAAACGCCTGAGGGTGGCAGCGTTTCGTGGTGCGGGTCTATGTTTGCGGTGGGAAAGCCTAATTTCCGGCCGCGCCCCCTCCCCTTAACCACCGTCCCAAAAATAGAAACGGGCCGACCGAGCATTCTTTCCGCTTTTTTTAACTCGCCCGACTCTACCAGGCGCCTGATTTGAGTGCTTGAAATCGTATGACCCTTTTCTTTTAAGGGGTGAAAAACTTTCAGCTTAAAACCTGATTTTAAAGACTCTTTCGAAAGATAAGCGGTATCGCCGAGAGCTTTTTTTCCAAATCTAAAATCATGCCCCACCGCCAAGCAGGACATTTTTAATTTATTCAAAAGAAATTGATGCAGGAAATCCTCATGCGGGATCTTTGCGAATTTTTTATTAAAAGCAATGACCAGCGCTTCATCAAGACCCAGATATTTCATCCTGTCGAGCCGGTGATCCAAAGACATGAGAATCGGCGGATTTTTTTTATTACCGGAGAGAATTTTAACCGGATGAGGCTCGAACGTAACAATCATGGAAAGCGCTTTGCTTTTTCGCGCAGCTTCAATTGTTTTTTTGAGAATCAATTGATGGGCGCGATGAACCCCGTCAAAAATGCCGATGGCGATGCATCTTTTTTTCTTTATCGCGGGTAATTCCGCAAAACCACGGTATATCTTCATCAAAATTCCTGGAGTTGCCTCGCGTTCCTGAGATGAAGATCGCCAATGCGGGTTCTGACCAGAGAAGAGAGGGTTGCGCCGCAGCCGAGTTTTTCACCGACGGTATGGGCAAGCGAGCGGATATAGGTTCCTTTCGAGCAGGAAACTTTAAAATAAATTTCGGGAAAATCAAACGCTTCTAATTGAAATTCGTCGATTCTCATTTTTCTTGGCTCCAGAACAACCGGCTGATTGCTTCTGGCTAACGTATAGGCCCTTTGACCGCCTTGTCGAATGGCTGAAAAAATAGGCGGGTTTAAAAGAATTTCGCCCATCATACTGGAGAAAATAGTTTCGATTTGCGTTTTTGACACATCGCCGATGGATTTTTCTTCGATTATCTTACTGTCTAAATCCCAGGAATCCGTTGTCACTCCCAAACGAAAACTGCCGCGATAAGTTTTATCCATTCCCATAAATTCTTGAGAGCGGGATGTTCCTTTATCAATCAACATAATCATGAGACCCGTTGCCATGGGGTCCAAAGTGCCAGCATGACCGATGCGTTTTATCTGAAGCTTTCTTCGTAAAGCATCCACCAAATCATGACTTGTCCAAGAGATGGGTTTGTCTAAAAGCAAAAAATCGCTCATTCTTCCTTGTCTTTTTTTTCTTTATCGCTGATTTTTTTCAAAATCTCGTCAATTTTAAAACTATGATCAATCGAATGATCCTGCTCAAATCGAATTTCGATGGCGAATTTCATGTTCAAACGCTCAGCGACCAGCCTTCGGATATACCCGATTTGCTCCGCCAATGTTTCTGCAGTAGACTCTTTTTGATCGTCACTACCCAGGACGCTGTAATAAATTCTTCCCATACGCAAATCATCCGTGACGTCAATTTTTGTAACGGTGATAAAACCAAGTCTCGGATCACTTAATTCTTTATGCAATATCTCTGTGACAATTTTTCTTAATTCTTCCGCAACGCGGCTTGCTCTCTGTCCCATTTTGACTCCTATGTTAGAGGGTGGGGATTTTAAATGCAAGCCACTCACCCCCACCCTCGCCTCACTACTCACAACCCACCCACACCCCCATAAATTAAGGTCTTGGATGAAATTTTTGATGGATTCCTTTCAGTCGGGATTTATCCATATGTGTGTATATCTGAGTCGTGACAATATCCGCATGACCCAGAAGTTCCTGCACAACGCGTAAATCCGCGCCGTTTTCCAAAAGATGCGTGGCAAACGAATGCCGCAGGATATGCGGGTAAACTTTTTTTCGAATACCACTATTCTTTGCGTGCTTTTTTAAAATTGCCCAAACCGTTTGCCGCGACATCGGCTTTCTTTGCTGCGTGATAAACAGCCAGGAAACCGGCTCCGTCTTGCTCTTAAGCCATTCGGCACGAGCTTTGCTCAGATAACGCGTCACGCATTCCTGAGACTTTCTTCCCATGGGCACCACTCTTTCTTTAAAACCCTTGCCCATAACCCTCAGCACACCGCCTTGAAAATCAAGGCTTGAAACTTTTAAGGTTGTCACCTCCGAGGCACGCAAACCCGTCGCGTACATCAATTCAAGTACGGCCTGATCCCGCATTCCCTGCGCGATACGGGCATTTGGGGATTTTAACAACCTTTCCACCTCGGGAAGCGTCAAACACTCCGGTAATTTTTTCCAAAGCTTTGGAGATTCCAGGGAATCCGTCGCGTTTTCTGAAACTTTTCCTTCATCCACCAAAAAACGGTGAAACATGCGTATCGCCACAAGGCCTCTGGCCAAAGAGGCTGGCTCCAGATTTCTATCTTTTTCCTGAAGCAGAAAATCCATGACATCGCGCCGGCCAACAGATAAAAAAGAAGAGATTTTTTTCTTTTTCAAAAAAAAGATATATTTTTCAAGATCCGCGCCATAAGAAAGAACGGTGTTACGCGAAAGACCTTTCTCAACCGTCAAGCTGTCCAAAAAAAGTTTGACGAGATCCGTCATGCGCGGCTACTGACCCAAATCCACCGTGTCAGGCAAAATATCCTCTTTGACCTTGTTATAATAAAAATCGTTGGCGACCATTCTTCTTAACTTTTCAAGCTCCGCTTTGATGGCGCCGCCCTCTGCCCTAGAGTAACTTCCTTTATTGATTTTGTCGCGGTAACGGCCGAGGTCGTCCACAAGACTTTTGAGCTCGGGTTGTTTTTCAGGCTTTAGGTATTTTATCATCTGATCCAAATGGCTGTAGGCCTCATCCGCGCAGCGTCTTGCTTTTTTGGAATTGCCTGAAACATTGTCCATGAGGTCGTCATGCCAGGATTTCCACAGTGTGTAATGGTTTTTATAATAATATTCGTTGGAAAATTGTTTCTGATACTCCCCTTCATTTTGTAAATAGACGGCGCTCGGAACATGAGAGAGCTCTTTCTTCTTTCGGATAAATTTCTTTGGAATCGTTTCGCAGCCGGAGATCATCAGCACCGCCAAGGCTATTGCTATGCAAAATAATTTATTTATCTTCAACGGTCACCTTCCTTCTGTTTGCTCTTTTAAAAATTTTTTAAACTCATCTTCGGTTAGCGTTTTAACGCCGAGTTTTTTAGCCTCATCCAACTTTGACCCCGGTAAATCACCATAAACCACGTAGGACGTTTTTTTTCCGACAGCGGCACCGGCCTTTGCCCCCAGATCAATCACCGCCTGCTCCGCATCTTTTCTGGAGTAGCCCGCAAGGCTGCCCGTAAACACGAACACCAGCCCTGACAACTTGGAAGTCCGTCCTTCTTTTTTAGGCTCGCTCATTTGAAGACCTGCCTTTTCCAGCGAATGAAGGAGCGCCCTATTCTCCTTGTTTAAAAAAAATTTCACAAGGCTGGATGAGATGGCGGGTCCCACACCCTCAATATTTTCCACATCTTGAGGCTCAGCGGAAGATAATTTTTGCATAGTCTGAAACTTGTCCGCCAATAGAGCGGCGGCAGCCACGCCCACATGCCGTATTCCCAAAGCATATACGAGTTTTGAGAGAGGCTTGGATTTACTGAGTTCAATTTGCCCGAAAAGGTTGTCCGCGGACTTATCGCCCATTCTTTCAAGGGAAGCAAGAGTTTTTCGGTCAAGAACGTAGATATCCGCGTAATTTTTAACCAAGCCACGATCAACCAGCTGGTCCACAATGGCATCCCCCAACCCCTCAACATCCATGGCTTTGCGGGAAGAAAAGTGCAAAAGACCGGCTTTTAGCTGGGCTGTGCAGGCGGTATTCAAACAACGATAAGCCACTTCCCCTTCCTCGCGCACAACCTCGCTGGAGCAAACCGGACATTTCTTTGGGAAGGCATAGCGTTTTTCCTTGCCCGTCCTTTTTTCTTTCAAAACTTCAATCACTTGTGGAATGATTTCACCGCTTTTTTCAATCAGCACCTGGTCACCGATTTTTAAATCCAGGCGCTCAATTTCATCCTGATTATGAAGCGTGGCGCGTGAAACCGTCGTGCCCGCCAAAAACACGGGTTCCAGATGCGCTACAGGCGTCAAAACTCCCGTGCGCCCCACCTGGACCGTGATATCTAAAAGTTTTGTGGTCACCCGCTCAGCCGGAAATTTGTAAGCAATGAGCCAGCGCGGACTTTTATTCGTTGACCCCATTTTCTTTTGCTGCTCAAGGCGATTCACTTTAAATACGAGGCCGTCAATATCATAGTCTAAGGCGTCTTTTTTTTTGGCCCATTCTTCACACGCCGCGAAAATTTCTTTTAATCCGCGGCAAATGCGATGTTCGGGGTTAACCGGCAAGGACCATTTTTGAAAGTTTTTTAAAACTTCGCTATGCGTTTTAAAAAAACCGTCATCAACCAAACCCAGGCTATGCGCAAAAAAACCAAGGCCTCGCTGAGAAACGGTTTCCTGATCAAGAAGCTTGAGAGAGCCCGCAGCCGCGTTTCTGGGATTGGCAAAAAGTTCCTCCCCTTCCTTTTCGCGCCGCGTGTTCATGCGTTCAAAATTTTTTTGAGATAAAAACACTTCTCCGCGGACTTCCAGCACTTTTGGCGCGTGGGCAGCGGATAAACGGTGGGGCACGCTCTGGATTGTTTTCACGTTAGCGGTGATGTCATCCCCAAAACGGCCATCGCCCCGGGTTGCGGCACGAACAAGGATCCCGTTTTCATAAAGAATGGATAACGACACGCCGTCTATTTTTAATTCCATGATATATTCCGGCGATTCGCCGTCCAATTGTTTCTGGACTCGCTCATCAAACGCTTCGATTTCGTCCTGCGAATAGGTGTTATCAATGCTGAGCATGGGGATTTCATGCGTGATGGTTTTAAAACCCTTTGAAGAAACCGCGCCGCCGACGCTTTGAGTTGGAGAGTCTTTGGCCGTCAGTTCAGGATTTTGCCGCTCAAGCTTTTCCAGCTCTTTCATTAAGCCGTCAAATTCAATGTCGGAAATTTCCGGCTTTGTTTTTTCGTAATAGAGACGGTTGTGACGCTTAATTTCGCGCCGCAATTGCTGGATGCGGGACTTAATATTTTTCATGAATAAAACTAGAGATGAAACTCAATCGTAAAATCGTCAAATTCGTTTGTAGGTGCTTCCCAATTACAGTCTGTTTTTCGAATATGCCGGCCCAGACAGCTTTGCCGGATGTCCAAAAGAAGTTTCTCTATCTTTTTCTTTTCGCCTTCACAAATCAATTCCACGCGGCCGTCGGGTAAATTTTTAACGAACCCGGTGAGGCCGCCCACTTTATGCGCCAAGGATTCACTTTCATAACGAAAGCCCACCCCCTGAACGCGGCCGGTGTAATAAATATGCGCGCGGGATAAGGAAACTTCCGTCTTTTTTTTCATGCTTTTTTTGCTTTCTGGTTTTTATTGACCTTCGCATAAATAATAGGAAATTTGGACGAGAGGATTTTGGAGCGAGACAAGGAGAGAGAAGGAGGCATAGCGGGGACTATGCCGACGACGAACGACGCAGTCGCAGCCCAAAATCGTCCGGCCAAAGTCCTATTATTTATGCGAAGGTCAATAGAATGCCGCTTTTCATGGTCAAGCAGCCACGCTTTCTTTTTTAAACCATAGGCGTATCCCGTCAAGCTTCCATCGGAACCAATTACACGATGACAAGGAACAAGGATGGCGATAGGATTTTTACCAACGGCACTTGAGGCGGCGCGAATCGCTCTTGGCTTTCCAATGGATTTAGCGATATCGGAATAGGAAACACATTTTCCCCATGGAATTCTTTGAAGGCTTTCCCATACTTTTTCTTGAAAAGGCGTGCCTTTTAAATGAAATTGTATTTTTTTCTTGGGCGGTTTTCCTTTGAAATAGCTTTCTATGAATTTAACGATGGGGCCGGGCAATGTTTTTTTGTTTTTTTTGGGCGGTGAAGCAAGGCAGCTAATGCGGGAAACAATGGTTTTCATGCCCTGCACTTCCAGCCAGCCAATAGGGCTTGAGAGGTAGCCGATAAAGCCTTGTTTGGGGACACTTTTTAATTGGCCTAGGATCTTTAAAAAGAAAGCCTTGTCCTTGGGGTGTGTCAACAAATCCGCGACTTTAGATTGATCGATCCATCGCGCTTCCGGATGAGTCGGGTCTATGGGTTTAAGTTTTTTAGCGTAGCTGGTTGTAAAAAGAAAAAGCGTGATTTGTTTGATCTCTTTTTTTGAATTGCCGCCCTGGAGTGATATCCTTGGTCTTTTGTAGGTGCCTAATTTTTTGACCAGGGTTAATTTTTTTACCCCTGATTCTTCGTAAATCTCACGCTTTGCGGCCGTTAAAGCATTTTCACCCGGGTCTAGATGGCCTTTTGGCAAAGACCACGAGTTATTGTTTTGATTCACAACCAAAACTTGCCCTTTGGAGTTAAGAACAACTCCGCCCGCACTATCTCGAATCATGTCTTAAGTGCCTCCATCACAGCCTCCGGATCATAGCCATAAATTACTTTTGAGTGAACGCGAACCAGGGGCACCCCTGAACCGCCAAGCTCAGAAAAAACACGGTAGGCGGCGGTGTCTTTTTCAACATCATACCGTTCATAATCCACCTTATTTTGTTTCAGAAATTTTTCCATTTTTGCGCAATAAGGACACCAGGAGGTAAGGTAGATTTCAACTTTTTTATGTTCTTCCGCATGGACCACAGCGGTGCCAATTAAGACAAAAAAAAGTAAGAAAAACAGGTGCTTTCGCATCGGAAAACCTTAACACGGAATGAAAGCGAAAACAAGATGGTTTCTTTACATCGGTCCATGGGTTGTCTATAATCAGTCGCTTAAACCGGTTGCCGGTTAACTGAATACGGGATGTAGCGCAGCTTGGCTAGCGCGCTTGGTTCGGGACCAAGAGGCCGTGGGTTCAAATCCCACCATCCCGATTTTGTAACTTGTGGGATTTGAACAGGAGCGCTGACGGCCTGTTGATATAAGTGACGTGACTAAATGTCACGTCATAATTCCATCGTCGGCGCGGCTGCCCGACCCGGAGCCGAGCGCGTCGTGCGCCGGAGGCGCACTGACCAGCGAGGCGCAGGGCGGCAAATCCCACCATCCCGATTTTTGCTGTTATTCGCCGTGCTTATGCAATTCGCTCAACCGGTGGCTATGCCCGTCCGGTTCTTCCGAAATGGCTTTATAGATCATAATCTGAGTTTTTGTCGCCTTGGCTTCCACAATCCCCTTTACAGCTGCCAACAGACAAACAACCAAGCACTGCATAAAATAACGTTTAAACGCAAAAGAAAGCCCGTAAACGGCAATCGCCAACACAAACCAACCCAAGTTCAGCCATTTTTGCTTCGATAAGGGTTTTTTGAATGGCGTAATGGCCTTGCCACAATGCGGACATTGCCCCGTCAACGACGCAGCACTCTTTAAATTTTTTGCTCTGGACTCGAGTCCCGCGGGAATTTCTTTCTCAGTACCCGCTTCCCTCGTCAATCGCTTTGCCGTTAAAACCATTTCCTGGGCCCAAGGGTTAGCCACGATATAATCCTGCACCCTCTGAAACGCTTCGTCCTTAAGCTCATCCTGGCAATAACCGTAAAACGCATCAAAATCAGGGACAAACAAGTCCCCTCTTTTTGTTCCGGCCATAACCTTCTTGTCCCTTAAATAATCTTTTATATACTTTTCCGTTTTATCCATCGCCTCATACCTTCCGTACTATAATAGACGCCAAACCCCTATTTTTTCGTTCATTCTAAAATACCTTTTTGTTCAATGGCCAGCCTTAACCTCTCCTTGGCTCGCCGCAGAATCGTAGAAACCGTGTCTTGCGGAAGATTGAGCAGAAGTCCGATTTCGCGATGCGTACGCCCATCCAAATAGCAAAGTTCGACACAGGCTCTTTCTTTTGCTGACAAGGAGCTCATAACCGGCTCCATAGCGTTTCCCATTTCTTTACGAATAAGCTGCTTCGAAGCATCCTCATTCACCATCAGAACATCCTCTTTTATTTCCAGCGTCTCGAATGAATCTTCCCGCTGGTTTTTCCGGAAATCATTTCTAATTTTATCAAAAACCAAATGACAGGCCATTGCACGAAGATACGTTTTGATATTTTTTACCTGTCTAAGGCGCTCAAGCGTTTCGTGTTCCAATATTTTTTGAAAAAGATCTTGAAAGGTGTCCTGACAAAAGTCTTCTTTATTTGGAATATTTTGATTTTCCAGGGAATTCCAAATCGACCAATAAACAAGGCGCGAATAACGGCTGACGAATAAGTCCCAAGCATCTTTGCGGCCTTTTAAACACCCGTCGATTAAATGAGAATCATCGACTGATTTTTGCATGGAATAACCGAATCAGGTGCCGATTTTAACGTTTTTCAGGATACGCTCGAGAGTCGCCACAGCAGAAAGAATGGCCAGGCGGCTGGTTCTAGGATTTTGTTCGGATGGAAAGTTTTCGCTGCGCGTGTAGAACGAGCCAAAATCCCCGATAACGTACACTTCGTGCACATTCACCAGCATATGCGGCGTCGCAATAATACGAACGCGGGTTTTTTTGGCGCCAATCCCCGCCAAACTTAAGGTTGCTGAAACATTAATGTTCTTTGGAAAGCCGCGCACAGCTTCAGTGGCATTGCCTTCGAAAAGCAGCTTCTCTTGTTTTAAATTTTTTAAATTAATGTTGTGTTTGACCACATAAGGAGCGTCTTCGAACCCTTGCGGCGGTTTGCGTGTCGTCAATGTGACGCGATGAATTTTCCCCATTCCCGCCGCCTTTAATCCATCGATACCCACGATTCCGCCGCTTGGAAAATAAAGGCAGCAACGATGCGTTTTGGCAAGTTTAAATATTTCTTTTTCTTTACCCAGAATGCCGCCAACGGACATGATCATCACATCCTTGCCCTGCGAAAGAGTTTTTTTGGCCAGCTCATACGCGGCGTGTTTCGAAGCGGCTTCGATCACGAGATCACAGCGCTGAATCAATTCATCAGCCGGAAAAATTTTAACTTTAGGTTTTAAATCTTTTTGGAGTTTTTTGGCCCGGTGAATATCGGAGTCTGCGATACCTTCCAGTGTCATTTCTTCGGAAAAACGTTTCCGGCAGGCGTAAGCAAGTTCTCGTCCGATGGTCCCGCAGCCGATAATACCGACTTTAATCATCTAAACAACAAGCACCTATTTTTTTACTCTGTTTTGGTCGTTAACAAAAATAACATTGGGCCGGTGTTTCTTTCTTTCTTTTTCCGTCATAAGGCCGTAAGAGATAATGATCACCTTATCCCCGACCTCCGCCCAGCGTGCGGCGGCGCCGTTCATACAGATGGTTCCTGAACCGGCAGGGCCCTCCAAAACATAAGTCTCCACTCTGGAACCGTTATGGAGATTGACGATTTGCACCCTTTCAAAAGGGCAGATATCTGAAACCTTAAGGAGGTTTTTATCGATGGTGATAGAGCCTGTATACCGGAGATTGGCCTCGGTAACCGTTGCCCCATGAATTTTGGATTTCATTAAAACTCGAATCACTGTATGCTTTTACCTCACTTTGGCCAGGCAATTATCAATCAATCTGGTTTTTGAGAAATAAACCGCGGCCGCCACCAGCACCGTCGAATTGGCTTTCAATTGTATCATAGGCTCAAGCGTCAGGGCATCGACTATTTCCAGGTAGTCCAGACGGGCTTTATTGGCTCTGGATAGGCTTTTTTTGGCTGCGTCAAGCACCGTATTTGCCCTTCTTTCACCCTTTTCAATTAATTGCTTTGCTTTTTTGAGGGCTTGTGGGAGAAGAAGCGCCTGCTGCCTTTCGTTTTCGCTTAAAAAAATATTTCTCGAACTCATTGCTAACCCATCTTTTTCCCGGACAATGGAACAGCCAATCACTTTAACCGGCAAACTCAGATCCTTAACCATTTGCGAAACCACGCGGTACTGCTGATAATCTTTAAGGCCAACATACAGATTGTTTGCGGGAATGAGGTGAAGTAATTTCAGAACCACCGTGGCCACACCGGCAAAATGAACAGGTCTTGATTTTCCACACAAGTCTTGCGATAGAGCTTTAACTTTAACCTCGGTTTGGAAATCTTTCGGGTAGAAATCCTGATTCTTCGGCAAAAAGAGAAAATCAATCCCCTCTTTTTTCAGCAAGGCTGAATCTCTTTTTAAATCGCTCGGGTATCGTTTGAGATCCTCTTTCGGCCCGAATTGCAGCGGGTTTACGAAAATACTGACAACAACCGTATCGTTTTCTTTTTTGGCTTTCCGGACTAGAGATAAATGGCCTTCATGCAAATAGCCCATGGTGGGAACAAAGCCAATTTTCCGGCCTCTTTTTTTAAGAGCCTGGATTATTTTTTGAGAAATTTGAGGGCTTTGAATGACTTTCAATGAGAGTAAGGGGCGGACTCGGTCAAATCTTCCAAAAGCTGCTGCGCATTTTTTCCCAGTCTGGGGTGCAGCCATTCAGGCGCAATTTCCAATAAGGGCTTGAGAACAAAAAAACGCTCATGGAGTTTGGGATGCGGGATACTGAGAGTTTTGCCCTCAACAATCACCACATCGTCATATGTCAGAATATCCAAATCAAGCGTTCTTGGCGCACCGGACACAGGCCTGATTCGGCCGCAGCGGCGTTCTATATTTTTTAAAGCAGACAAAAGGTCCAAAGGCATTAAATCCGTATTAATTTTAAGAGCTCCATTCAAATATTTTTCCTGAGACGGATCATTTTCCGGTTCAGTTTCAATAAGATTGGAAACTGCGAGCAACTTTACATTTTCATGGTCCCGCAGCAGGCCCAGCGCTTTTTGAATATGTGAGTTCCTATCCCCCGCGTTCGAACCAATACCAATATAAACAATAGCCATTATTTGAAAGCCTTTTTCATCCGAGAAATCGCTTCGCGAATTTCAGGCTCCGGCACGGTGAGTGCAAAGCGAACATACCCGTCTCCCGCTGCGCCGAAACCCACGCCCGGCGTAATCACGATGCCTGTTTTTTCAAGCAGCTCTTTACAAAATGAGGTGGAATCCGGCGCGCCTTTGAAAAGGCGGGTAAATACGTAAAACGTTGCAGGGTTCGGCTTTACCGGAAAATCAAGCTCTTTGAGTCCCGCGACCAGCAAATCTCGACGGCGACGGTACATCATATTGGTTTTTTTAGAGAAACCAAAACTATTTTTTAAAGCTTCGATGGAGGCTTTTTGAATCGCCGTAAACACGCCGGAATCAATGTTGGATTTTACTTTTAACAGAGGATTGATTAATTCCGCTCTTCCCACCGCAAACCCTACGCGCCATCCGGTCATATTGCATGTTTTTGAAAGAGAATGAAATTCGATAGCCACTTCCTTGGCGCCTGGAATTTCAAAAATACTCAGAGGTTTTTCTTTTCCAAAAAAAACTTCGGAATACGCCAAATCCGAAGCAATGATAATTTTATGCGAAATCGCCCACCTCACCAGTTTTTCATAAAAAGAACGGGGAGCCATGGCTCCCGTCGGATTGTTCGGATAATTGACGAAAATAATTTTCGCTTTTTTTAAAACGTCCTGCGGGACGGATTCGTAATCCGGCAAAAAACCACTCTCTTCTTTTAACGGCATTAAATAAGGTGTGCCGCCAGCAAAACCAGTGCCGCTCTTATACGGCGGATAACAGGGGTCCGGGACCAAGGTTACGTCGCCAGGATTAACCCAGGCCAAGGGCAGGTGCGCAATCCCCTCTTTGGAGCCTATAAGCGGCAGAATTTCGGCAGATGGATCAAACGTCAATCCGAATCTTTTTTTACACCAAATTCCGGCCGCCTCACGGAAAGCCTGATTGCCCCTATCCAAAGGATAATGATGATTTTGAGCGTCTTTAATCGCTTTAACCATAGCCGCCTGAATAAATTTGGGGGTTGACTGGTCCGGATCGCCTACACCAAAATCAATCACCTTCACACCCTTTTCAATGGCACGGCGTTTAGCCCTGTCAATTTCAACAAAAAGATACGGAGGAAGTGCTTTTAGCCGGTCGGATTCTTGAGGCGCAAAATTCATTTAAGCACATCCATCATACTGAAACGGCCCGTTCTTTTCTTGGAAAGAAACAAGGCCGCGACCAATGCGCCGCGTGCGAATGCGTCGCGTGACAAAGCAATGTGCTTTAATTCAATGGTTTCGCCGGGTCCGCCAAAAATAACGGTGTGTTCCCCCACAATGTCCCCCGCACGAACGGCGTGAATGCCGATTTCATCACGAGTACGCTCTCCGGTTAAGCCTTGACGTCCATAGCGGCCCGCCTTATTCAAATCCCATTTTTTTTCTTCGGCAATCACTTCCGCAATTTTTTTGGCGGTTCCAGAAGGAGAATCTTTTTTTAAGCGGTGGTGTGACTCAATGATTTCAATGTCATAGCCCTCTTTTAATTTGGCGGCCGCCAGTCGGGATAACTCAAAAAGAAAATTTGCCCCCAAACTCATATTTGGCGAATCGAGTATCGCAATTTTTTTGGACGCGGCCATTATTTTCTTCTGGATTTTTTCATCAAGGCCGGTGCTTCCGATCACGAGCGGTTTTTTGGCGGAAAGCGCCTCGGCTATGGATTGAATCGTTCCCTCGGGCCCGGAAAAATCAATGAGGACGTCTGTTTTTTTAAGCGCTTCAGCTGAAATGGGTTCTATGGAAACCTTATCCGCGACAAAACCTAAAAGTTGGCCCAGGTTTTTGCCCTGGTCCGGGTGCCCCGCATATTCATAGGCTCCGGCGATTTTAAATTTGTCCGACTGAGCCGCCAGCGAAAGAATCCTGCGTCCCATGCGCCCTAAGGCGCCATTCATGGCAAGTCTGATATCTTGAGCCATTATTATCCCTTTATTTTAAGGCCATAATCTTTGAGGGCCTTGATTAAAATTTTTTCGTTGCCCGGCTGCATCGGGCACAAAGGAAGCCTTAAATCATCTTCGCATAGCCCCAACAGCTTCATGGATCTTTTAACCGGAATCGGGTTTGTCTCGATAAACATGGCGCGACACAAAGGAAACAATTTATGGTGAACTTTTCTCGCTCTGTCGTGGTCACCCGCGAAAAAAGCGTCCACCAGCTCTGAAACTTCTCCGGGAAGCACGTTGGAAAGCACGGAAATCACGCCCTTCGCGCCCAAAGCCATTAGCGGCAGCGTCAAAGAATCATCTCCGCTTAGCACGTCCATATCGCAAAGCGAAAGAATATGCGACGTCTGATCCATGGACCCGCTGGCTTCTTTGATGGCTACGATATTGGGAATTTTTGACAAACGCGCCACGGTTTCCGGTGAAATATTCACAACTGAGCGTCCGGGAATGTTGTAGAGCACAATAGAAATATCCACGGCTTTGGCAACCGCCTCGTAGTGGCGGAACAAGCCTTCTTGAGTAGGCTTGTTGTAATAAGGCGCAGCCAAAAGCGCTCCGTCCGCACCCGCTTTTTTGGCAAATCGCGTCAAGGAAATCGCTTCGTCGGTGCTGTTGGAGCCGGTGCCCGCGATAACCGGAACTTTCTTTTCAGCTGCGTTTACCGTAATCTCGATCACGCGCTGATGTTCTTCGTGGGAAAGAGTGGGCGATTCGCCGGTTGTTCCCACCGGCACAAGACCATCTATGCCAGCCGCTATTTGCTGCTTAACCAATCGACTCAGCGCCTTTTCGTCGATTTTTCCATTTTTTAAAGGCGTTACAAGCGCCGTGATCGCTCCATGAAATTTCATATACTCACGCTCCCCTCAAAAACATTTTTAACTTCGCCCTCCAGATAAACTTCCTTAAATAAATGACCGTCCTGCTTAAAATAAACTTTTAATTTTTCACCGCTTAAAGTGACCACCTGAACGGGTGATTTTAAACCCTTTAGTTTTGCCGCTATCAGGGCGGAAGCCGTGGAACCCGTTCCGCACGCCAAGGTCTCGCCTTCAACGCCTCTTTCATAGGTTCTGACACGGATGGTACTACTCTTCTCAAAAGTCATAAAATTAACATTCGTGCCTTTGGGAGCAAAAGCTTCATGATATCTTACAGCGCGGCCGCGGCCATCCACGTCCAATTCTTTTATTTCCCGCTCCACGATCACGACATGAGGAACGCCCGTATTTAGGAAATGAACTATCTCCGTTCGCCCGCCCGCTAAAATTTTAATGTCGCTTTTGAAATCTTTAGGCTGTGTCAGCCGCGATTTTACAATAGCATTTTTGACTGTGGATTCGATGGTGCCAGCGCCTGTTTCGACGGTATGCACAGGGCTTACTATTTTTTTGTCCACGGCAAATTTGGAAAGGCAGCGCACGCCGTTTCCACACATGTCGGCCTCGCTTCCATCCGGGTTGAAGATGCGCATGCGGATGCTCGCTTTATTGAATTTTTCCAAAAGTAAAACGCCGTCCGCGCCGATTCCAAATTTGCGGTCACAAAGCTTGAGTGCCTTGGATCTGAAATCTTTTTTTAAAATAAGCCTGCGGTTATCCAGCACAACAAAATCATTTCCCGCCGCGACCATTTTAACAAAATGAAGCGTTGCCACTAAACAACCTCTTTCACAATTCGCTCGCAAGAAAGAACGTCTTCCATAGTCTCTCGTCTGCGCGCTACAAAAAAACGATTTCCGCTGACAACCACCTCCGGGCATCGGGGCCGCGAATTGTAATTAGAAGACATCACAAAACCATAAGCGCCACAAGACATGACGGCAATCAGATCACCTGTTTTTAGAGAAGGGAGTTTTCTGTCCTTGGCTAGAAAATCACCACTCTCGCAAATAGGCCCCACAATATCCATCCGCGTTTTTGGTCCGCCCTCTTTTTCTTTCATCACCGGCAAAATCTCATGATACGCACTGTAAAAAGCGGGTCTTATCAAATCGTTCATGGCGGCGTCCACAATCAAAAAAGATTTTGTTTTCGTTTTCTTTTCGTAAATTACTTTGGCTACCAAAATACCGCTGTTTCCGGAAATAAAGCGACCCGGTTCCAGAATCAGCTTTACCGCTCTTTTCTTGAATAGCGGCAAAATCGCCCTGGCAAATTGTTCCGCCGTTTGAGGCTTTTCTTTGGAATAAATAATCCCAAGGCCTCCGCCGATATTTAAATACTCAATGCGACCGCCGCCATAGGACACACTGTCAATAAAATCCAAGCATTTCTGAACCGCTTCTTTAAACGGCTTTGGCTCTGTGATCTGCGAGCCGATGTGAATATGAATGCCAGCCAGCTGCAAATGAGGAAAACGGTAAGACTGCATAAAAAGTCGGTAGGCCGTCGTGATTTCCAATCCAAATTTATTCTGTTTAGAACCCGTTGTGATGTAATGATGCGTATCCGGTTTTACATCCGGGTTTAAGCGAATCGCGACTTTTTGCCGGACTTTTAAGCGTCCCGCCACTTCATTAATCGTTTCAAGCTCCTGGATGGATTCGACGTTAAACATCAGAATTTTAGACCGAATAGCCTCTTCGATTTCAGGAACTGTTTTACCCACTGAGGCAAAAACAATTTTCTGGGGGTCAACCCCCACTTTTTTAGCCCGGTACAATTCGCCGCCCGAGACTATATCCAGACCCGCACCCTGATTGACCAAAGATTTCAGAATGGTAAGATTGGAGTTCGCTTTCATGGAAAAACAGATTAGGGTTGGAATGGAGCTGAA
Source organism: Candidatus Omnitrophota bacterium (assembly GCA_023247935.1). Classification (GTDB taxonomy): domain Bacteria; phylum Omnitrophota; class Gorgyraeia; order 2-02-FULL-51-18; family 2-02-FULL-51-18; genus JAHFFM01. The sequence goes on from JAHFFM010000015.1 coordinate 17,954, forward strand.
CGCTTTTGCCAGTTTATGATAATGATCCAAAAAAGTGTTTACGCTGTAGAGGTAAAAAGGCGTGCCTACCTCAGCCGCGACCTTTTTAACAGGAACATTTTCAAAATAAAATTCTTTTCCTTTGTATCCGTAACGATGCATATTTTTCTCCGGCATTCTAAGACCTCTTTGCCAATTCTTTTTTCAAACGAGAAATTTGTTTTTTAATTTCAAGCGGATGCGTGCTGCCTTGCGTTTTTTTCAGGCGGACGGAATGCGTCGCTTCGAAAAGCGCATAAACATCGCCGCTGATTTTCGGAGAGAACTTTTGGTAAATATCCAGCCCGATTTTTGAAAGCGCCACTTTATTCTCTTCCGCAAAACTCACAATTTGCCCGACTTGGTCGTGAGCCGTTTTAAACGGGATATCCTTTTTAACCAGGTAATCCGCTAAATCCGTGGCATACAGTGTTTCGTCACGAAGGCGTTCTTTTGCTGCATCCTTGTGAACAGACAGACTCTTAACGGCTTTGGTGAAAATCCCCAGCACTTTTTCAAAGTTCTCAACGGAATCAAAAATAAACTTTTTATCCCACTGAAGATCGCGATTGTACGACGAAGGCAGGCCTTTCAAAACAAAAGCCATGCCGGTAAAGTTTGCTCCAAAAACACCTGAGGCACCCCGCAGCAATTCCGCAAAATCCGCGTTTTTCTTTTGAGGCATCATCGAACTTCCCGTACAAAAAGGCTGGTCAAATTCAATCGTGCCAAAACCTTTGGTTTGCGCGAGCATCAAATCCTCCGCGATGCGCGAAAGCTGAAGCGACGCAAAAAAGATACTCGACAAGAGATCCAGAATAAAATCCCTGTCTCCCGAAACGTCGTAGCTGTTATTCGTGACAGAAGACAAGCCCAGATCTTTGGCCATCATCTTCTGGTCAAGGTTAAAAGTGACACCGGCGAGCGCGCCGCTTCCCAAAACACAAACATCGCAAAAACGCGCGCTCAAACGGAAGCGCTCCTTCGCACGGGAAAGCATTTCCGTATAAGAAAGAAAAATGTGCGCGTAAGAAAGCGCCTGCGCGTTTTGCAAGTGAGTCATGCCGGGAATCAAAATTTCCTGGCTCTGCTCGGCCTTTGCCAAAAAAGCGCATCTTAAATCATCAATCATGGCGATCATTTTAAAGCTTTGATCCTTGCAATAGAGCCTTGAACTTTGCGCGACAAGGTCGTTTCTTGAGCGGCCTGTATGAAGCTTGTCAGCCAATGAACCTAATTTTGATTTGAGCAGTGATTAGAGCGCTGAATGGATGTCCTCTTCACGCTCGTCAAGCCTGAGCTTTCCATCCGCGCACTGTTTTTGCAGCAAAGAAATAGCGCGCAAAA
>JAHFFM010000135.1 GCA_023247935.1 Candidatus Omnitrophota bacterium
CCAGCACAAAAACCTCATCCCCTTTCTTGAATTTGGACATTTTATCGGTGCCTTTGCCCACCACATGGTACAAAATCGAAAATTCAGCGGAGCTGGCCGTTAAAAAACTGAAAGGCCTGGGAAGAAACGGGTCCATCGTGTTGGCTCCGCACTCTATTTGCACGAATTGGCCGGGTTTGGCCGCCTTTGAAATATTTTTTGAACGGAACCTTAAAACAAAATGATTGGGCGCGATTAATTTATTTTCAAGAACTTTGCATATTTCCCGAACGATAGGTGTGTAGGGGCGACTCACCGAGTCGCCCCTACATGAAAAACCCCCGGCACTTTGAACTTCAGGCGTTCATGATAATTTTGAAGCGAGCAAGCAGTCACTTTCTTTTCTTTCATGGCGCGAATCCCGCTCACGGACGCGACGGCGCCTTCCATAGTCGTCACGCAGGGAACTCCTCTGGCCACGGCCGCGGAACGGATGCGAATTTCATCCTGTCTTGGTTTTTCACCGCTGGGAGTATTGATAATCAAATCTAATTTGGATTCCTGAATCAAATCCAGCGCGTTAGGACTCCCCTCTTTAATTTTCTTCAAAATATCCGCGGGAATCTTTTGAGCCGCCAACACTTTCGCCGTGCCTTCCGTGGCCACCAGATGAAATTTCATTTCATGGAGCGCCCTGGCGATCAAAGTGATAGCTTCTTTGTCGCGGTCTTTGACGCTGATAAACACCGTGCCCTTGAACGGCAACGTGGAACTGGCTGCGATCTGCGCTTTGGCGAAAGCCAAACCAAAATCATCGTCCATTCCCATTACTTCTCCCGTGGATTTCATTTCAGGCCCCAGAAGAATGTCCACGCCGCGGAAACGGACAAAAGGAAGCACCACTTCTTTCACGGAATAATAATTAGGCACGATTTCTTTGGTAAATTTCAAATCTTTTAATTTTTTACCGGCCATGACTTGCGAAGCGAGCTTTGCCAACGGCACGCCGATTGCTTTGGATACGAATGGAATGGTACGGGACGCACGCGGATTCACCTCCAAAACATACACTTCCCCATTTTTCACGGCAAATTGCACGTTCATGAGCCCGATCACGTTTAATTCTTTCGCCAACTCTCTGGTTTGCCTTTTAATTTCATCAATAATATCCGCGGGAAGTGAATAAGGCGGCAAAGAACAGGCGCTGTCTCCGGAGTGAATTCCCGCCTGCTCAATATGTTCCATCACGCCTCCCACCACAAACGTTTCGCCGTCAGAAATCATGTCCACATCCACTTCTTTGGCGCCTTCCAAAAATTGGTCCACCAAAATGGGACGGTCCGGCGTCACGTCGGTCATGCGTTTCATGTAATTTTCAAGCGAAAGCTCGTCATAAATAATTTCCATGGACCGCCCGCCGAGAACATACGAAGGACGGGCCAGCACCGGATAGCCGATTTTTTTGGCTTCTCTTTTTGCGTCTTCAATCGTCACGGCATTGCCGTTGACCGGCTGTCTTAACCCTAATTTCCTTAAAAGGTCGGCGAATTTTTTTCTGTCTTCGGCGCGGTCAATGGATTCGGGACTGGTTCCGATCACTTTGACACCGGCTCTCTTAAGAGCGACAGCCAAATTCAAAGGCGTTTGCCCGCCAAATTGCACAATCACGCCTTCCGGTTTTTCTTTTTCCACAATGTTCATCACATCTTCAAAGGTCACAGGCTCAAAATAAAGCCGGTCGGAAGTGTCATAATCCGTGGAAACGGTTTCCGGATTGCAATTCACCATGATGGTTTCAAAACCGATTTCTTTGAGCGCGAAAGATGCGTGACAGCAGCAATAATCAAATTCAATTCCCTGGCCGATACGGTTGGGACCACCGCCAAGAATCATGATTTTCTTTTTCTTGCTGTCTGTTTTGACCTCATCTTCCTGTTCGTACGTAGAATAATAATAAGGCGTAAAAGCCTCGAATTCCGCAGCGCAAGTGTCGACAAGCTTGTAAGACGGTGTCACACCTAATTTTTTTCTCAAATCACGGATCGCGGTTTCGCTTTCGCTGAAAATCTCACCAAGCTGGATGTCCGAAAAACCAAATTCCTTGGCGCGGAGCAGCATCTCTTCTCCCGGCGCGCACACCAACGATTTCTTCATTTCATTTTCAAATTCCACAATCTGAGACAAATTATCTAAAAACCAGGGGTCAATATGCGTGATCTGGTGAAGCTTCTCCACGGACATTCCCTCGAGAAAAGCCCTCTTTAAATAGGCGAACCGCTCGGCGTTGGGTGTTTTTAAATTTTGCAGCAAATCTCCCGTGGCTTTTTTCGATTCAAATCCCGACATTTTAATTTCAAGACCGCGAAGTCCTTTTTGAAACGCTTCTTTAAACGTGCGTCCAATGGCCATTACTTCGCCCACGGATTTCATTTGCGTGGTCAACGTTTGATCCGCCCCTGGAAATTTCTCAAACGCGAATCTCGGGATTTTCACGACACAATAATCAATGCTCGGTTCAAAACTCGCCGGTGTTTTCTGAGTGATGTCATTCGGAATTTCATCAAGCGTATAACCCACGGCAAGCTTAGCCGCGATTTTAGCGATAGGAAATCCCGTGGCTTTTGAAGCCAGCGCGGAGGAACGCGACACGCGCGGATTCATTTCAATCACGATCATCCGGCCATTTTTCGGGTCCAATGCGAATTGAATATTCGAGCCACCCGTTTCCACACCAATTTCGCGGATACAGGCAATTGCAGCGTCCCGCATTTTCTGATACTCCACGTCAGTGAGCGTTTGCGCGGGTGCCACCGTGATGGAATCTCCCGTGTGCACGCCCATGGGGTCAAAATTTTCAATCGAGCAGATGATCACAACGTTGTCTTTCCGGTCACGCATCACTTCCAGTTCAAACTCTTTCCACCCGACAATCGATTCTTCGATCAAAATCTCATGGGTCATGGAAAGCTCAAGTCCGTAAGCGGCTATTCGCTTAAAATCTTCCATGTTTTCGGCAATGCCGCCGCCCGTTCCACCCAGCGTAAAACTTGGCCGGATCACCACGGGCAATTTGATCTCACCCAGCACTTTGATGGCTTCGTCCAGGGTGTGCGCGATGCCTGATTTAGGCAGGTCAAGGCCGATTTTCTGCATGGCTTTTTTGAAAAGTTCGCGATTTTCGGCTTTTTTGATGGATTCCACGTTGACGCCGATCATTTGCACGCCGTATTTTTTGAAAATCCCGGCTTCGGCTGCGCTTACCGCAAGATTCAGGCCGGTTTGTCCTCCCAGAGTCGGAAGCACCGCGTCCGGTTTTTCGATTTGAATGATTTTTTCGAGAAAATCCACCGTGATAGGTTCGATATAGGTTTGGTCCGCGGTTTGCGGGTCCGTCATGATCGTGGCGGGATTGGAATTAATCAACACCACTTCATACCCGTCTTCGCGAAGCGCTTTGCAGGCTTGAGTGCCGGAATAATCGAATTCGCAAGCCTGACCGATGACAATTGGCCCTGAACCGATAATTAGAATTTTTTTAATGTCTGTACGTTTGGGCATAAAATTAAACGAAAAACGAAGAGCGAAAAACGAATAGCTGTTGTGCCGCTTCGCGGCCTTTATACAGTGTCGCGCAGCGACTCCATAGCTCTTCGCTATTCGCTATTCGTTTTTCGCTCATCTTGTATTCTCTTTTATCATCTCAACAAACTTATCAAAATGGTGGCTCGCGTCATGCGGGCCCGGTGCGGCTTCCGGATGATATTGCACGGAAAAAACGGGAATCTTTTTATGTTCCATCCCCTCGCAAGTGCGGTCATTCAAATTCACATGCGTCAAAACCACGCTCTTATCCGGTATCGAATCCACGTCCACGGCAAACCCATGATTTTGCGCCGTGATATGCACGCATCGGGTGGTCAAATCCTGCACCGGTTGATTGCCGCCATGATGCCCGAATTTTAATTTAAACGTTTTTCCTCCAAACGCCTGACCCAAAATCTGATGCCCGAGACAAATTCCAAAAATCGGAAGCTCTCCAAGCAGACTTTTCACCGTGTCCACGATGTACGGAAGCGCGGCCGGGTCACCAGGCCCATTGGACAGAAAAAATCCATGCGGCTTGAAAGATAAAATTTCGTTTTTGGACGCGGTGGCCGGAACCACGCGGACATGACAGTCGCGAGCCGCCAAATTTCTCAAAATATTGTATTTGATTCCTGAATCCACGGCCACGACGCGGTATTTTCCCGAAGAATTCCAATCATACGCGGACTTACACATCACTTCTTTGATCAAATCGCGGCCTTCAAGGCCCGGAGACTCTTTGGCTCTTTTCACAAGATTGTCTTCATTCATGTCTTTTGTGGAAATAACGCCCTTTTTGGCGCCTTCTTCACGCAAATGCTTGGTCAAACGCCGCGTATCAATGCCTTCAATGCCGACAATGTTATTTTTCTTCAAATAAGAACCCAAATCTTCGTTCGAACGCCAATTGGAAGAAATGCGGCTGACTTCTTTCACGATAAACCCTTCAACAAAAGGCCTGGAAGACTCCACGTCCTCTTTATTCACGCCATAATTCCCGATCAAAGGATAAGTCATGCAAACCATTTGGCCTTTATAAGAGGGGTCTGTAAGAATTTCCTGATAGCCCATGAGACTGGTGTTAAAAACGATCTCACCAAAGGCTTCGCCTTCCGCTCCAAATGAGCGACCGCGGAAAATAAACCCGTCTTCCAGCGCTAAAATAGCTTTTTTAGATGATTTGTCCATTATCCAGCACAATCCGCCCGCCGCAAATCACATGCGTGGCTTTGCCTTTCATTTGCCAACCCAAAAAAGGTGAATTTTTGGACTTGGATTCCAATTTATCTTTCTCTACGGTCCATTCCAGCTTCGGGTCAAATATCGTAATGTCCGCGTACGCCCCTTGAGACAAATGCCCTCTATCCACTTGGATAATCTTTGCCGGATTAACGGACATTTTTTCCACAAGCTGGGTGATTGTCAACACATTTTCGGAAACTAAATTCAATGTTAGCGGAAGTGAGGTCTCAAGACCGATAATTCCAAAGGGCGCCTTATCAAATTCCACGTCTTTTTCATTCTCCGTATGGGGAGCATGGTCCGTGGAAATGACATCCACCGTGCCGCCGCGAAGCGCTTGCTTAATGGCGCGCACATCACTTTCCTGGCGAAGCGGAGGATTCATCTTGGCGTAAGTGTTGTAATGGAGCACGGCTTCGTCCGTGAGATGAAAATAATGCGGACAGGTTTCAGCGGTAATTTTGGAGCCTTCCGATTTGGCCGTGCGGATCACTTCGAGTGACCGCTGGCTAGAAATATGGCAAAAATGAAGCCTGCCGCCCGTCAAATCCGCCAGCTGAATGTCACGCGCCACTTCCACGCTTTCCGCTTCAACCGGAATCCCCGGAAGCCCGAGTTTGGTTGAAACCAAA
>JAHFFM010000136.1 GCA_023247935.1 Candidatus Omnitrophota bacterium
CATGCGCCTTTCCACTCGAGGGTGATAGTTTCTTCTGTGCATTGCAAACGGACTTGCACCGCCCCGAACTCGGTCGGCGTGGGGCCCCACTGAAGGGTTTGATTGGACTCGAGCCAAACTTCGGGAATTCCCGAACACAAAATCAAGGTCCCGCCTTCTTCTCTCACAAACATATTCCGTATCATCATCATCCACTCCGCCGAAGCCCAAGCATGCTGACCGTCTCCCATGCATCCGCCCAAAGTCTGAGGATGAATGGCTTCCGGCCATTGGCCTGTGGAAGTCGCCAAACCCGCAATCTTCCGGATCGCTTCCCAGTAACGCGGGTCGCCGGCCCTCAGCATGTTTTGGGCCATGTGGAGTGTCAAATAAGGATTGATGCCGGCATGAGCGATGTCCTGAAAAAAAGCGCCTTTCACAAAACAATGGTCCGCGAGATAGTGAATTGTTTCGACGAGCCGTAAATCCTGTTCGGGCCAAAGGCGCAGGGGATAACCGGCTGTGAGCGAGCCGATCGAGCCTGAATCCAGGCGCCGGTAAGGCGAGGCCGGCATGGCGGACGAATTTTTACAGAGGCTATTTTTTTTCAGGCTTGTTTCGATGCTTGCGAGAAAATCATCCGCCTCTTTTTGAAATTCTTGCACGGCCCCGGATTCCCCAGACTCCCCGTATTTTTCCATCAGCCAAGCGGCGGAATTCAACCCTTGGACTCCCCAGAAATCGTCCCAATAATAAAAATCATTAGGACCCAGATACTCGGCGCTGAACCCCGCCGGGAAAAGTCCGTTGTGGGCGAGTTCCGGTTTGCCGGTGATGCGCTTGCGGGTAATCCAGCGCGCGCCCTGTAAAATGGGCTTTTTCCATTCGGGTTTCGGAGCCCTTCCTGTCATTTGGCAAAACTTGTGCATGATCCACAGCACCTGCCCGTTCGAATCCCATTCCTCTTCTTGCGAATGAAAGTAGCCTGATTTTTTCTGGCGGGAAAGAAAGGCGTCGATGACTCTTTCGACTCTTTCTGGAAGTCCCGCACAAAGCAGGGCATGAGAAATCAAGGCGGCGTCGCGGAACCAAAAATGCTTGTAGGTAAAAGGTCCCGGGAAAATTTCAAGCGGCGAATGAAGCACCGCCGTGTGCAGGGAAGCTTCATAAATAAACCGCAGCCGGTCGTCAGGAAAAGCGGGCAACGGGGCGTGCTGGATATTTTTACGCCATGCCTCTGCCGTCGCAGTTGAGGCCTCCGGCAAAACCGTTTGTTTCTTGGCGTCTTCTTTTTCGAGCGGAATATGGATCTCGACTTCGCGGGTTTGCCCGGGCTTGATTTCAAAAAGAACCACCGCGCTCGCCAGCCCGACGGCGCAGGTCATGCTTTGCGAAGAATCCTGCGCCGGCAGTTTGTAATAAACATCGCCCTCCTGGTATTGAGAAAAAGCATGCCGGTCGTAAGCCTGCGCGAAATAAACATTTTTTTCTTTGTTCACCCGCCAGCCTTTTTTGTCCGGCAAGAACTCGATGTGATTGAGAACGCTCACGCCTTCGGGGTTGTAAGGCCGCAAGGCGACGGCCAGCCAGCTTTTACTTTCCGAGTTTGCCTCGAAGCGAGCGTGTAAGAAAGGGGCGGCGTGTTCATTTTCTCTCTCCACCCAGGCAGTCGAAGTCAGTTTTAATTTTTTTTGAGAAGAAGCCGTCGAGACTTTTAGAAAAGGCCGGAAAAGGAGCTTCTGCTCGACTTGATCTTGAGTTGCAGGGATTAAGTCTTCACCGTTCCCGCCGGCGTCTTTTTCGGTAATCACCCAGGCATCGATCGACCAGCTGTCATAAAAAGGCGTCATCAGACCGCGGGGATCGACAATGGGGTAATGCGCATAGCCGGGGACGCCAAGCGCGGTCCAGTTCCGGTGGGTGAGGTTGATATGAGTGAGGGAAAAAGCGCGCGGCACGAAGGCGATGTCCAGGGGACTGAATTGTCTCTGCGCCCAATACGGCCACAACCAATCCAGGTTGTGTTGGATTGCGCAATAATTCACCATGCCGCGGGCATGCACGGAAAACCCGAAACGCAGCAATTCGATCGGAAAGGCCACTTCCGAGGGTTGGGCGAACAATTGCAGCTGCGCGAAAAGTTTGACCGGATCCTGAAAGCCGAATGCTTTCGCGCCCCGGCTTACGACCCAGGCTGCCGCTTTACCCAGCATTGACATTGGCGTACATTTTTTTTGCATATCGAGAGGCCTATCCCGCTCTGCCTTGATATTGGTCATTGGAATGAAGGGGGCGTTCCAGCGGCTTGAAAATCTTGTCGCGAGAGCGCACATCAAAGCCGATTGCAATGCTAGTTTGACTTAGCGGGTAAGTAAAGTCATTTTAGGGGCTAGCGCCTGAGGCGCTGGGGTTTTCCGCTCAAAGAAATTTACCGGGCGAATGGGTTAAAAAATCAACTCCTCTGGCACCGTGTCTGGCCGGCCCTGATCGGAATGCAGGACGCGGGCATTCCCATTCTGCTCTTGAAAGGCATTTCACTGGCTTGAGGCATTATCCTCCCGATGCCATGCGTGCCATGAAAGATTTCGATTTTGCGGCGTCATGGGTGGCAATGCCGGGGAGAGGCCATTGAGAATCAATTTGCTAAATATCAAAGCGCGGAATTCACATGCAAGAAGGCAAGAAGGTAAAGAAGGAAAGAAGGCACCTTTTGTTTTTAATCAAACAAATGCAGATAGGGTTTAAAAATAAATAACCGATTTCTTTTGTACCCTGTGACTTCTTTTAGAATGCGTAACCTCTGAAAGTCTTTAATAAGAGCATTGGCAGCTTGATGACTCGATGATTTCACAATGGCTCGTGCTTGGTTAACGGTAATTCCAGGATGAGAGAATAAAAACATCAAGAGTTGCCTGCCCACCTTTGCCTTTCTTCCAAGAGTGATTATTTTCTCTTCTGTGATATGCCTTAATTTGATAATTTTTTCAAATGTCAACTTGCCTTTTTTTGAAGTCTCTATAACACCGACGAGAAAAAATTTCAACCAATGTTCTAGATTATGGCTTGTCCTAACAACCGTTAAAGCGTCGTAATAAGCCCCCTTATTTTTCTCAAAGAAATCAGAGAGATACAATGTTGGTTTCTTTAAAATTTTATTGCTGACTAAATAAAGCGTAATAAGCAATCTACCTAAACGCCCATTACCATCCAAGAATGGGTGAATTGTTTCAAACTGGTAATGACTTATTGCAGCTTTAATCAAATGGGGCATCTCCAAATCTTTATGCCAAAACTTCTCCATATCGCTGAGTAAATCCGATAGCTCACTTTGATGCGGTGGAATAAAAAAAGCATCTTTTAGACTTGATCCGCCAATCCAATTTTGACTAATACGGATTTCACCAGGGCTTTTATGTTTCCCCCGAACATCAGATAATAATACCCTGTGCGTCTCTTTCAGCAAGCGGATAGAAAGAGGCAATTTATCAAGTTTATGGATTGCAGAATTCATGGCTTCTGTATAGTTTTTAACCTCTTGCCAATCGTCTTTTTTTTCAGGGCTTACTTCTTCTTTTGGCAGAATAGCTTCGTCCATTTTTGTTTTAGTTCCTTCAATTCGGCTTGAAGCTGTTGCTTCTTTCAAAATATGCATATGAATAAAAAAATCAACGTCTGGGACTAATGTTGAATATGCATTCAATTCGCCCAAATTGCGATTTGCCTCTTCTAATAGGACATCAATTTTTTTATCATTCCATTTGAAGTCATAATCAATGAGCGATGGAGAAAAACTTTTATATTGGTATTGCTGTCGGTAAACGCCAGCTTTGAATGTGCTCATTTCCGAACCTCGATTAGAAGTACATATAGAATTTCATATGTAAACTATATTGGCTAAGTTTACATATGTCAAATCATATGTAAACTTATGGGCTAGATCGCAAGTGTGCTCTGCGTTAATTGTTTATTTGCATAGGCTTGCGCAAAGGGGGCTTTAGTTTTATGGCGAGGTAAGGAAATTTGATTGAGCAATATTAAATGCTATTTTCCGCATTTTTGCTATCAGAAGCAAGAAGGCAAGAAGGTGCCTGGCATCTTCTTGCGGACTCAGCGCCACTCCCAGAGTTTGCGCCGGGATCACCCAATGCCACGATATATTGCAGGGGAATGTGCTTGAATCGTACCGGATTTTCAGCGCAGGCCGGTTGCCCTAAGAGGGATATCCCCACAACCATCGCTAAAAGCGTACCGCTTAAACGACTATTCGCTTTCATCATCCGTTTCTTTAAGCAATAACGACTTCGCTTAAAAGGGGATTGCTGATGAAGTCTGTTGGTTTTACCCGCCAACCATCAAATGGGGAAATGGGGTAACCCACAGCGCAAAATGCTTCGACCACGAGTTCGGAACAAAAGTAGGTGTCTTCGACATGAAAGAATTTATCGATAGCCGTGTTATCGAAAATAAAATTAAAACCAACGGGGATCAGAATCGAAGCCCCATAAAAGATGGCGCCTCTTAAATCGTAAGCGATCCCTTTTTTTGAAGCACAAAACTGGATCACTTCATCCAATACCGGTTCTTCAAGAATGTACCGGTGCCGGAAAGCCCGCACGTAATAGCCGGCTTGCAGGTAATCCTCCAGATTTCGTTCCTGAATCCCTGAAGGTTGTGCTTCCCATACTTTACCTTCACCGGCGTAAATAGCGGCATGGGTCCAAAAACGGTGTTTAATTTTTCGCGTCAGCACATTCGCGAATTGAATGAAAGGGGAATAACCCGCGCTTTGCTTCCCGGTAAGGAGAATATCTCCCTTACGAAGAATGCCTGCTTCCCGTACAGGGTTTGCGTATTCTTTCTTCCAGCCCGCCAACAGCCGGAGACCCCCTGTTACCAGAAGTAAAAGAGTGATTACGAGAAGTGCCTGCAAAATAAGTCCGCTTATCTTCAATAACAAAAAAAACATTTATTACCTCCAACAAAAAGAAGGCAAAAAGAAGGTGCCAGGCACCTATCTGCTATCTGCCTCTACTTTAATGCATATTGCGTGGAGCGGCCGGAGCCTTCGGCTTTGATCACTCCAAACTCAAGCATTTGAAGAAAATCTTTGCGGGCGGTTTCGTCGGAGCAACGATTGAGTTTGCAATATTTGCGGGTGGAAATCCATTCGCCGCTTTCCATCAGCCACCGGAGCGCTTTTACCTGTCTTTTATTCAGCCGCGCCCATGTGTTTTTGTCCAGCACGTCTTTAATGTCTTTGATTTTATTTTCCTTCTGAAGCCTGGCTTTGATGTGGGCAAGCTGATCTTTCAATGCTTCAAGATAATAAATAATAAAATAAGTGGCGTCGTAACCGTGTCCTTCGGCGGACTGAATGGATTTATAATAAGCCGCTTTATGATGCTCGAAGTAATCGGACGGCGAAAGCAAATTGATAAAGTCATATCCATTT
>JAHFFM010000137.1 GCA_023247935.1 Candidatus Omnitrophota bacterium
CGCCATTTCGCTTTTATTTCCCGTTGTTAAAACCAAATATCCGAATTTATTCGACAAAGCCATGAGTAAATTGCCGCGGATTCTGGCCTGCAAATTTTCTTCCGTGGTATCATTTTTTTTATTCTGAAAAATGGGCTTCAGCGTTTCAAGATAGGTTTGATATGTTTTTTGAATATTTAAATCCAATAATTTAATTTTTAAATTTTTGGCCAGAATTTTCGAATCGCGGTAAGTTCCCTTGGAAGTAAAAGGAGAAGGCATAGTCACGGCAATAACCCTTGAAGGCCCCAACGCCTCCACCGCCAGGCAGGCCACAAACGCGGAATCAATTCCTCCGCTCAAACCAATCAGAACTTTATTGAAACTGTTTTTTTCCACATAATCTCTAGTTCCCAAAACCAAAGCGCGATAAACTTCTTCTTCCTCCGCCATAGCGGCCACCTGCACCGGCTTGATTTTTTTAACTCTGGTAGATTTTTTTGTTTGGGACCATGAAATTTTTTTACAAACAAAATCGTCTTTTCCAAAAAAACGGACTTCCCGCGAAACCAGCGGGATATCCACGACCAAAAAATCCTCTTTCAGATAAGCCGCTTCCGCCAGCCATTCCCCTTTCGGCGAAACAATTAAACTCCCCCCGTCAAATACCAGCTCATCCTGACCGCCCACCAAATTCACATAAGCCACGTGAGCTCCCGTCAAGCGCGCCAGATTTTGCACCAAATTTTTTCGGGAGTCCTGCTTGCCCATGTGATACGGTGAAGCTGAAATATTGACGATAAGCGACGCTTCGCTGGCGTAGGGTTTTTGGTAAATAAAACTGTCGCGAATCCAAATGTCTTCACAAATCGAAAGACCGGTTAAAACACCGCTTTCCCGGCATTCCAAAAAAACCCCTTCCCTTCCCGGCCTAAAATATCTTTTTTCATCAAATACACCGTAATTTGGCAATTCGATCTTCCGATAAGTCCCGAGCAGCTGCCCATTAGAAATAAACGCGGCCGCATTATAAAGCTCGCCGCTCTCCCCACGATCCACGAAACCCACAATGGCGGAGACCCCTTTGGAATGAGTCTGAACATACCTGATGCATTTCAAGTTTTCACGGATAAAACTATTTTTAAAAAGCAAATCTTCCGGAGGGTAACCCGTGATAGTCATTTCGGGGAAAATAACCAAATCCGCGGCCGTTTTCCTGGCGAGGCTGAATGAGTGGAGAATTTTACCGGCGTTGCCAGAAAAATCACCAACGGTCGTATTTAATTGTGAAATGGCAAGTCTCACGAAGAAGCCCCCGGGTAAAACGACAAAGACGTAGTTGTATCCCGGTGAAGCGTAAGCCGCCTCACAACAAAACCCGAAAGCGGCCTGGAAAGCTTTTCCCAAAAAACGTTAAGGATAGCGTATTCGTCGATTCTCATTCCCTGAAACAAATCAACACATTCATCCAAATGCCGCGTATGAACTTTGGAAATAATTTCTTTCTGAATAATCTGAGCCAATTTTTCTTCGCTTGCCTCAAAAGGATATTTCACGGCAATTTCAAACCGGTAATTGGCCGCGCAAATTTTTTCCCCGTCGGAATAACTCGAGCTGAACGAGAATGATTTGACGAATTCCAAAAACTTCATAAATATTATTTTCGGCTTGCCACCAAGTTCATAAATTCCATGCGCGTGCTTCGATCCGATCGAAATACGCCAAGCATGGCGCTGGTAACACAGGTTGAATTTTGTTTTTCAACGCCTCGCATCGCCATGCATAAATGAAGCGCCTCAATGACGACGGCGACGCCCAAAGGGTCCAGAGCGTCTTTCAAACATTGCGCGATCTGATGCGTCAAGCGCTCCTGCACTTGAAGACGTCTTGCAAAAATATTTACTATCCTGGGAATTTTGCTGAGGCCTATAATTTTTCCATTGGGGATGTACGCGACATGGCATTTTCCGTAAAAAGGAAGAAGATGGTGTTCGCACAAACTAAAAATATCCAAATCCTTCATCACGACCATCTCATCATATTCTTCATCAAATACGGCGGAATTAATGACTTCTTTAACGTCCTGGCGATAACCCGTTGTAAGCGCTTCATAGGCCGCGGCTACACGTTTGGGTGTTTTTTTTAACCCCTGCCTCTCAGGATTTTCTCCGATTTTATAAAGGAGCTCACGGGTCAAAGACTCAATGCTTGTTTTCTTTTTCATGGTAAATATCCCTTTTATAATAATAAAAAACCCGCTCCTTTAGGACAAGCCCAAAAGAGCGGGTTCTATTATATAACGCGTTGTTACTGTAAGCGCGCTTTTTCGGGGTTCACCAACGGCTGCTTTTTGGGAATCCAAAAAGTCAGCAAGTCGATAGCTCCACCACCGATACGGTGAATGGCACTGCGAACGCCGATGGCTCCGCCGGCAACCACACCGGTAAGCTGCTCGCCGGTATTCTTACCTTTGGCGGCTTCTTCATGCGTTTTATCCAGAATTTCCACCCAACCTGTTGCAACGTTGTGGCTTCCGGTGCGAACATTTTTTACCTGCTCTTGACCGGTTAAACCCGAACCGGATTCCCCATCAGCAAAAGCCGGCAACGTCGTGGTCGCGAGGAACACCAACAATGACAGCGCGATTGATTTCTTCACGTTTATCTCCTTGTTTATATTAGATACAAATACATTGTTTAATTTAGCATAAATTAGTTAGCAATGCAAGCTTTCTTTTATCAAACATAACAAAGCTTTATTACTGCTTAACTTGGCAAAAATTGAGTATTTTTTGCATGCTATTATCATGCAATTTCAGCTTTAACCCAACTATCACAATAGGCGTGAGAACAAAGATGCAGGGGCTTGGCGTAGATAAATCGACTTCCACGGTCTATTGCGATATTTGGGTTTAATTAACAGGTTTATTAACGGAAATTAATGCACTGGAGATCCAGGCCGAAATCTTTAGATCTAAGGAAGGTTATTGCACTTTGGAGGTCATCAATCTTTGGAGATTGAACCCGTACCTGATCGGATTGAATGGTGGGCTGCACTTTCATTTTGGCATCCTTGATGGCTTTGACAATTTCTTTGGCTTTGTCAGCTGGAATGCCATTTTGAATGGTTATCACCTGTTGAACCGAGCCGCCGACATGCCCAGTTTCTAATTTCTCAAACTGAAGAGACTTCAGCGAAACGTTCCGCTTAGCGCATTTCAACTGGAGCATGTCCACCAATGTTTTTAACTTGTAATCATTTTCCGCTTTGAGCGTGATCTTTTTATCTGTTTTATTGAAATCAATCGTGGCCATTGAATCTTTAAAATCAAAGCGCTGGGAAAGTTCTTTTTTGGTTTGTATGACAGCATTGTCCATTTCCTGGAAATCCACTTCCGAGACAACGTCAAAAGAATGGTCTTTTGAACCCATTAAAACATCCTTTTAAAAGTAGCACCGACTTCGCTCAAGTTATTGATCACGTAAATGCCGTTGGCTTCCAGCGTTTTCATTTTGTCCTGAGCGCTTCCGCTTGAGCCCGAAATAATGGCTCCTGCATGCCCCATTCTTTTTCCTTTTGGGGCGGTGGTCCCCGCGATAAAGGCTGCGACTTTTTTCTTCATATTTTTTTTGATAAAAACAGCTGCTTCTTCTTCCTGGCTGCCGCCGATCTCCCCTATCATCATAACTGCTTTTGTTTCAGGATCTTGCTCAAACAATTCCAAAATATCAATAAACCCGCTTCCAATCACGGGGTCGCCGCCAATGCCAATGCAAGTCGTTTGTCCCAGACCAGCCTGAGTCAGCTGCCAAACAGCCTCATAAGTCAGGGTACCGCTGCGCGAAATAACACCCACCGAACCTCTTTTATGGATATAACCGGGCATAATGCCTATCTTGGCCTGTTCCGATGTAATGATTCCCGGGCAATTAGGCCCAAGAAGACGCGCTTTTTTTGATTTTGCGTACTCAACGGCCTTAACCATATCCAGCGTAGGGATCCCCTCGGTAATGCAAACTACGAGCTGGATACCCGCATCCACAGCCTCCCGAATCGCAGACAAAGCAAAAGGCGCCGGCACATAAATCATGGATACCGTGGCACCCGTTTTATCCACCGCTTCTTTGACGGTGTCGTAAACCGGGATAGTTCCGACGAAAGTACCGCCTTTTTTAGGCGTAACCCCGGCAACCACCTGGGTGCCGTATTCTAAACATTTTTGGGCGTGAAAACTTCCCGCCTTTCCTGTGATTCCCTGGCAAATTACTTTTGTGCTGCGGTCAACGAGAATGGACATGAGTGCCTTTCACATTGGTTTCTTGCACAGCACGGGTCGCAGCTTCTTGAATAGTGGAGCAAGAAATAATATTTAATCCGGATTCTTTTAATAATTTTCGGCCTTCATCCACTCGCGTGCCCTCAAGACGGACCACGAGCGGAATTTGTAATTTAATTTCATGGGAGGCCTGAATAATGCCCTCCGCGATCACATCGCATTTCATAATCCCGCCAAAAATATTCACAAGAATGGCCTTTACGCGCTGATCTTGGAGAATGATCTTAAATCCTTCCCTCACCGTATCCACGGTCGCGCTGCCGCCCACGTCGAGAAAATTAGCAGGCTCTCCCCCAGCCAGCTTAATCATATCCATGGTGGCCATGGCTAATCCCGCACCATTGACAAGACAGCCTACATTTCCATTCATAGAAACATAGCTTAATCCAAATTGCTTGGCCTTTCGTTCCCTTTCATCGTCTTCTTCCGGATCCTTCAACGCGGCAACATCCGGGTGTTTAAAAAGCGCGTTATCATCAAAAACAATTTTTGCGTCCAAAGCCAAAATTTTTTCGCCCGGAGTCAAAGCCAGTGGATTGATTTCACAAATAGCGGCGTCCTTTTCTACAAATAAGCGGCACAAATTAGAAGCGATCTCCGCTATTTGCGATGGAATATTGTCAGAAGAAAAACTTTTTCTAATCGTAGGAAAAATTTCATCCGTAAAAGGCAGGCGCTCGGGAGAAAAATGCAGCTTAATAATGGCATTCGGATTTTGGACGGCCACTTCCTCTATCTCCACTCCGCCCTGTTTTGAAAAAAGAATAACAGGGACGCCTTTGGAACGATCAATGACGACACCCAAATAGTATTCCTCTAAAATTTGTTTGTCCTCTGACAATAAAACAGACCGAACCGTTTTTGTTTCTCCGGCTGATTGACTCGTTGAAAATGGGCTGCCTAAAAACTTTTCGGCGAAACCGGTTGCTTCTTCCGCCGAAGACACTCGCACCACGCCGCCAGCTTTGCCTCTTCCGCCCATCAGAACCTGAACTTTTGCGATCGCTGTTTTCTCGTTGAGGTCAGAAAAAGATTTGACGGCATCCTGAGGACTTGTTACCAAAAAAGCCCTGGATGTTGGGATCT
>JAHFFM010000138.1 GCA_023247935.1 Candidatus Omnitrophota bacterium
ATCTTTCTGTCCGCGATGGTAATCCCGTGATTGTCGAAGAATTTATTAAAGAAGCAGACCGCAAAGATTTGCGCGCCTTTGTTGTTGGCGATCAGATTGTTGCGGCCATGGAGCGCGTAGCCAAAGATGGTGACGTCCGCGCCAACGCTGCGATTGGCGGCGTGGGGCAGCGCGTGGAGTTGAGCGGCGACGAAAAAGAGCTCGCCATCCGTGCAGCAAAAGTTTTTGATCTGGAGATTGCTGGCGTCGACATCCTTCGCTCCGCCCGCGGCCCACTAGTCATCGAAGTCAACGCCAACCCTGGATTCGAAGAACTCGAACGTGCCACCGGCATCGATGTCGCCGGAGAAATTATCCGCTATCTCGAGAGTCTTTAGGAACCAAAGACCCGCCTTTACCGGCGGGTCTGGTTGGACCCGGAATGATGGTGTGAAATTGGAGCCGTTGGAACCCTCTAATCTATAAGCTCGATGAATACGGAAGTGATTGTATGTATGTCTCCATAAATAACCAGTCCGGTTGCTCATTTTTTGTCGGTAATTTTATTCTAAATTGCAAAAGGCGATCTGAACCCATTTTCCGGCTGTAGTTATATCGATATTTTTCAAGCTGAAGGATAGTTTTTAAGAACAGACCTAAATACGGATTTATTGTAAATTTTGGCGTTAAGATCCGTACATCTACAGGAGTTGCTTTGTACGGAGTCGGTTGGTAAAAGAAATAACCTACCGAGCCACCTCGATTAGCAGTAATTGTTCCTGCCGGATTAGTTGGCTCCTCTTCAACGTAAGAAGTCACCCCGTTATTGCCATCAGATGATGTGACGTAGGGCGTTAATCCTCCGATTGTTAAATCATCCATCAGTTCATCTCGTGAAGCAGAAATATCAAATAAGCGAGTTAATTCGAAATACCTCCAGTTATTTACAGAAAGTTGTATACTTTCTCTATTGCATGGCTTGTCACTTACAGAACTTTTGATTTTATTTAGAATTTCGAAGGAAGAATAAAGAAGAATATTCTCAGAAAAAATATCGTCATTAAGCACTTCATAGTCCGTTTCCATATATGCCTCAGCACACCATTCATTTACCGCTTTCACTTCTCGATTTACACTTAACCCAGCAATATCCTCTTTGTTGAAAAACGCAGTAATCCATTTCTCTTTGATTTTTTGCCATTTGCCTTGCACATCAATCCTTCCTTTGTTTTTTCGTTTAACAAACCCGTCATCTTTAAAATATCCAAAAAAAGTTTTTTTGCCCACAGGATGAGGCCGCTTTGCCGTAAAGACCATAATGCATGAAACAACTCCAACATTTGAGTTGAAAAAAAGTTCGTCGGGCATAGACAGAACCGCATCGAGCGTATGGCTTTGTAGTAACTTTTCTTTCAAAGCAAGTATTTTCCCTTTTTGTGCTAGTGCTGCGGACATTGGAACAATTGCAGCACACTTTCCACCCTGCTCAATGCAATCCAAGTTATTTAATATAAATTCCAGTTCTTCTATATCGTTTTTCTTATCAGATTTGTATGGTGGATTTAATAAACCAACCGTCGGGCGATATTCTCTTACTTTTTCCATTATTTCAGAGTCAAAACAACTTCCATTTAGAATGTTGGTTTTCCCATCTTGGTGAATGAACATGTTTGAACAAGCCAAGGCAAAGATATGTGCCTGATACTCTACTCCAATTAATTGAGAATTTTTTATTTGCCTTATCTTATTTTGGTCTCCTTTTGCATCTTTGATCATTATATTCATTGCGCTTACCAAGAAGCCACCGGTTCCGGTGCAACTATCATAAACTACGCTGTTTTTATTGACTTCAGATAATTCGGCCATGAATTCAGTAATGTGTGGTGGGGTAAGAACAATACCCAGCCCTTTGTCGCTATTTGCATACCGCAAAAATTCAACATATAACTCACCAAGTACATCGAAATACTCGTGTGTTCTAATAAAAACGTTTATATTTCCATCAATATCGGAGATTATTTCACGCAACACCCCATCCTTTGTCGAAAGTGAAGTATCGGTTTTTATAAATTCAAATCGCGCCTTTACTATTTTTAATTTTTGATCCTGAATTCCTGAATTTTTAAATTGCATTTCAACCGTGTCAACTAAGTACTTAGCAAGGTCTTCTGCTTTTGCATATTCTTTGTATGTCTTAATGAATGATGCGTTTTCAAGTGCAATCAATATACAGCTAATAAGCAAACTCCTATCACTCTCGAGGATTTTATATCCATGAAGTTTTTCATTTAAATCTTTTGAAAACGAAAGTAATTTTTCATAGTCTTGTCTAAACTTTTCAGGACTTTTTAAATATCCATCTAAATAATCATCAGGAGAAAGAAGTATATTTGAAAACTTTTGCGTCGCCTTTTTTTCACCTTTTAATTGCAAAAAATGTGAAATTTTTAGCTCTCTCGCATTTTGACCACTTACCGCAACTGATAAAACATCAAATTCCTTTGCCAAATATGATGAATACAAAAGCACTCCGTCAACTGAAAAATCTCTGTATTGAAGGCGATCTTTACTCTCGTGCTTGGCTACATCCGCTTTACACTCTATTATTATCAATAAGTCTGGTTGATTTTTGAACTGAATAATAAATTCAGGACAACCACGGCCTGGTCCGCTTTTTGATGCAGAAGATAATAATTTAGCTATTTTCGGAGTATCGGAAGATTGTTCTTCGATATGAAGAACGCCAAGAAATTTTTTGAAATGATCTCTTACTATATCTTCTGTTTTTCTTTCATTTTTCGACATAATTATTTTGTTAATTCATCAAATGTAACTTGAAGAGCACTTACTATCTTAATCATGGTCTCAATCGACGGATTTTGCACAGCTCCCGATTCTATTTTTGCCGGAGTTGGATATGGGACATCGGCTTTCTTGGCAAGCTCGTCTTGCGTCATGTCTTTCTTGGCTCGTCATGCCTTTATCTTTGATCTGATTGTTTTTTTGGTCTGTCATAGTTGAGTGGTAATCCTTGGTTACATTATATCAATTCTAAAACCTTTCACAAACCCACAAAGCTTTACCACAAGTTCGGACTCGAACCAAAAGGTGATTAACCTCTAATCTAAGCCATCAATATTTTCAACACTGCTGAAATCCTTCTGATTAGGAGAGATGCTTTTTGGTAGCTCAAACAGGAGTCGAACCGTATCTCTCGATGTCAAACCAAGTGAAGTTACCCTTACTTCCATCGGCCCAACACGCATCCGGGATGAAAACAGAAAAACCCCCGAGATCATCGCTGTGATGA
Organism: Candidatus Omnitrophota bacterium; assembly: GCA_023247935.1. Taxonomy (GTDB): domain Bacteria; phylum Omnitrophota; class Gorgyraeia; order 2-02-FULL-51-18; family 2-02-FULL-51-18; genus JAHFFM01. The sequence goes on from JAHFFM010000138.1 coordinate 3,290, forward strand.
TTCTCAGGGGTCATTTTCTGTGACACCGAGAGCTAAGGTTCATCGTTAAACCCACTTGGCTTAGTTATATTAAAACACATTCGACTGATTTTGTCAACCTGAACTTGGGGATAATTTCTCTAAATAACTTTTAAGAAGCGGTGTGATTTGTTTGCGCATGATGATTCCCTGACGAATCGCAAGATTATCCGTAAATGTTACATTGAGCGCAGATGAAAGTGACGTTTGCATAAATGGATCGGCACAGATGAATCGATTCAGCTTCTCTTCAATGTCCAGCATGGTGAGAAAAATAAAATCAAGTTTATTTTGCTCACACAGATGTTCTAAGATCGCGAGGATCTCTAGATGTCGATTCTCGACAAGCACGTCGGATCCTACCAGCTCGAGCTGGACGATCCCGATACGTTTACCCGAAATTTCAAAAACCCCTGTTTCCGTATCCATCGCCTGTGCCAATTTTGGTCCAGTGAAATCAGACTTTGCCGCAAACATGTCGTGGGTAAATCCAGAAGGTAAAGCGGCCACCGCACCAAGTGCTGCCATCATTGCATGGTCACGATCCGTGGTTGTGGACGCTTGGAAATTCTGGGTATTAGAAATAACCGCCGCTTGAAGTATCAACGCCGCTTCCCTACTCGGCGTCACGTTCTGTTCAAAAAATTTCTCAGCAACTAACGTTGCGGCCGCACCGACAAGTTCGATCTGAATCTTGGCATTTACAAACACCTGAGCTTCGTGAACTTGCCGATGGTCAATCACTTCAACGACTTGGGCGACATCAAGTTGACCTTGAAAGTGTAGCGGCTCACTAGCGTCCAACAGAATGACTTTTTCCTCTGCGGTGAATGGTCCACGTTCGAGAGGTCGAGGAACCTCGAGGGTCCTCAAAGCAAATTCAGCTTCGACCGTTGGATGGCCCAAGAGACAAGCCGTAGCTGATCGACCCGTAGCGTGCATGAATTCTGCATAGGCAATCGCACAGGCCACACCATCCAAATCGGGATCGACGTACGAAGTTGTAAATACTGTTTCCATCCATCAACCCTACAGGATGTTCCTATTTATCACAAACAGAAAACCGCCTGGCGAACCAGACGGTTTTCTTGCACACGCTTACGCGCGTTGCACGTTGACGGCGCGAGGACCCTTGTCGGAATCCTCAGTCTCGAACGAGACCTTGTCGTCGACACGGAGTTCGTCGAACGAAACGTCGACGAGGGCGGATGAATGGAAAAAGACATCCTTATCTCCACCTTCTGGGGCGATGAAACCAAAGCCCTTGTCGGTAAGACGTTTGATGGTACCCATCATAATAGTCTAATTACGTGAATTAACAGCAAATTTCTGCCTTTGTGCGGAAATTCGACTGATCTCCACGTGGGCGTACTTTGCGTTGTTAGGATACAGTATTTGCCCTATTTTGTCAATGGTCTTGATCGCCTCGGCATTTTCGCGTATGCTTCCCCCATTCCGGGATCGTCTAATGGCAGGACAGCGGCCTTTGAAGCCGTGAATCGTGGTTCGAATCCACGTCCCGGAGCCAGCAAAATAAATCAGCACGTGGCTGATTTATTTTGCTTTTATGATGCTTAATACCTGTCTAGAAATCTGATTCACCGGCGTCAGCGTTGTCGAGGGATCCTGTGGCCTCGCTCCCAAGTTTTTCCATCGCCGCGGCGTCAGCGCTGTCATCTCCTTCGGCATCAGCACCGTCATCTGCTTCAGCCGCTTCGTCGTCCGCGTCCGCGTCCACGTTCGCGTCCACGTCTTCTGCATCACTGCCTGTTTCCGTGTCGATTGTGCCCATTGCATTCGTACTATCGTCGCCTTCCCGATCCGCATCCCCCGAAATACATCCGGCCCCAAGTAAAAGGAGAAGAGCGCTCCCGACCGCGACTTTGTAGAGGTTACTCATACGGTTCTCTATTAATATTAGTGCGTGCACCTCTGAAACAATAACACCATAAGACCCGCCAGACAAGGCGGGTCTTTGGGGTAATCTCAAGGACTACTCGGTAACCGCTGGCGGCACGGTGTTAGCCCGGACAACTGTCACAATCGCTT
>JAHFFM010000139.1 GCA_023247935.1 Candidatus Omnitrophota bacterium
GTCATATGCGGTTCTCAAAGAAATAGAAACAATCGGATGTCCGGCTAAAGCCAGGGCTTGCACGGCCTGAGAATTGGTTTTAGCTTCCGTTTCCAAAACAAGTTCCACAAAAAAACGGTCCGTGCCATAATTTTCGGCGGGTTGAATAGCTTCTCTGACAACGGGCAGAACTCCCAATCCATCTTTCCCTGTGCTTTCCGCAACAAGCTGCTCCGCCCAATCGCCGAAAGAGCCGATTGATTCGGAGGTTAAAAGCGTTAATTTATCCCGGCCTTCTTCCGCCAAAACAGCCATTCCGATGCCCAAAGACACGGCCACGTTTTCTCTAATCGGCACTTCCATGGAACAATCCATCATCATGCGCTCCGCCCCATTCAAAAATTTGGCCACGTCCACGCCGATAATAGCCGCAGGCGCCATGCCAAATACGGTGAGTGCCGAAAAACGGCCGCCCACATCTTCGGGCGCCAAAAATGTTTTCCAAAAACCATACTGCTTGGCCAGAGCTTCAAGCTGCGTCCCGGGGTCCGTGATAGCGATGAAAGAATTACCGGGATTTTCAGGTTTCACGGATTTCACGCGGTCATAAAAATATTTGAAAAAAGAAAGGAGCTCAAGCGTGCCGCCGGATTTACTCGACACAATAAAAAGCGTTTTGGGCAAATCAATCCTGGCTTCCAAATCCTTGATTCTCCCAGGGTCTGTACTGTCCAGCACCAGAAGCTCCGGAAAACCGGGCGCATTTCCCAAAATATTTTGCATCACTTCAGCCGCCAAACTCGAGCCGCCCATTCCCAAAAGCAGGGCATGTGTGAAACCGCCAGCCTTCACCGCTTCTTGAAACGCCTTCAGCTCCACCAAGTGGGATTTCATCATGCGCGGCGTGGAAAGCCAGCCTAAACGGTTTTTGATTTCCTTGTGCGCGGCTAAATTCTTACTCCACAACAGCGGATCGCGCTGCCAAAGACGAGGAATAATTTTTAATTTTTCAGATTTATCGATCCATTCCTGGATACTGGATTCATAGGGGCCCCATTGGGCATTAGGAAGAGCATGCGTATTTTTCATTTTCTTTTTTCCTCAATTCTTTGAATGATTTTGTTGTAAGCTTCCTTAAAAAGATCCACTCCGGCTTTCTCTAACTCTTGAGTCACTTGCAAAAGATTAATTCCTAAAGACTTTATTTGTTGGAGGGTATTCATCGCTTCATCCACTCCTTCGGTTAATGTCAAAGAAGCGTTTCCATGATCGCGAAACGCGTCCAGCGTTGGCGGCGGGATAGTATTTACCGTATTCGGACCAATCAATGTCTCCACATAAAGCACGTCTCGATAATTCAGATTTTTGGTGCCGGTTGAAGCCCAGAGCGGTCTTTGAAATTGAGCGCCTTCCCGTTTCAACGCTCGAAAACGCTCTTCAGAAAAAACGGTTTCGAACGCAGCGTAAGCGGCTTTCGAATTGGCGATAGCGGTTTTACCCAAAAGGTTTTGACAGGCTTGCTTTGAGGAAGCGTCTTGCAAGGCGCCAATTTTTTGTTCCAAAATTTTATCTACGGCCGAGTCCACCCGGCTGACAAAAAAACTGGCCACAGAAGCGATTTCGTTTAAAGAAAGGCTCGCGTCGGCTCGGCGGTCGAGACCGGATAGATAAGCATCCATTACTTCCCGGTAACGCTCCACGGAAAAAATCAATGTGACGTTAACCGGTATGCCGCACGAAATCACTTCTTCAATCGCTGGAATGCCCTCTAAAGTGGCAGGAATTTTGATCATCACGTTTTTACGGCTCACTCTCGAAAAAAGCTCTTTGGCTTCCTGAATGGTCGCTTCTGTGTCGTATGCCAAGAGCGGGCTGACTTCAATGGAAACAAAACCGTCTTCCCCTCGGGTTTGCCGGTAAACGGCGTTAAAAACGTCGGCGATTTGCTGCACCGCTTTCACGGCGAGCGTTTTGTAGATTTCTTCCGCAGATTTTCCTTCACAGCCGAGCTTCGCGATCTCCGCGTCATATTCTCCGCTTGTCAGCGCTTTTTCGAAAATAACAGGATTGGTGGTAGCGCCGCGCAATCCATCCTCAAGAATCATCTTTTCAAAAACTTCTTTAGAAATAAGGCCGTCATACCAAACGCTTTGGCCGAGTTTAAGAACTTCCTTTAAGGTGCTCATAGCGCCCGTCTCAAGCATTGAGAAAATCCTTTATTTTTCGCTTTCATGAAGTTTGCTTTCTAATGCCTTCAAATCAGATACCGGAAAATCACATGCGCGGTTCCGGCAAATATAAGCCGTTGTCTTTCCCTGCAAAGCTCCTTTTTCGGCCGCAAAAGGCGAAATCCCGGCCAATAATTGTTTTTCAGCTGGGACACTTAACAAAACTGCCTGGTTTGGATAATAATCTTTCCAAACTAAATTCAAAAAAACTTCGGAATCCGCCTGATTTCCGTTTGAAACCACCACCACTTCGCGGCTTGGCCCCAAAACAAAACCAAGCGCGCCCAGCATGGCCGGATAATTTGACGGGCTTTTGGCCACCATCTCCGAAAACGCGTCAATCGTCCGCATGGCGGCATTTTCATAACTCTCTTCCCCCGTGTACCGCCCCAACAAAACAAGCGCCATCGCGGCCGCGGAATTTCCCGAAGGAAGAGCCCCATCATAAACCTCTTTTGGCCTGGAAATCAATACCTCCGCGTCTCTTGCCGTTAAAAAGAATCCTTCTCCATCGGCATCCCAAAACAAATCCAGCATTTCGTCGGCCAAAACCCTGGCTTTTTGAATCCAAGAAAGATCGAGAGTGGCCTCATAAACATGTAAATAACCTTGAATCAAGAAAGCGTAATCATTCAAATTAGCGGCAATCGCGGCTTCATTTTGGCGAAAACGCCTGAAGAGTCCGCCGTTTCTCCGTTTCATTTTTTGATCAATGAAAGAAGCGGCGTTTTGCGCGGCTTGTGCGTATTTTTTTTCTTTTAAAATAACGGCCGCGCGCGCGAAAGCTGAAATCATGAGACCATTCCAGTCCGCTAAAATTTTATCGTCCAGGTGCGGAGCTGGACGTTTGCTTCGAATTGCTAAAAGCTTCTTCTTCCCTTCTCCGATAACCGGATCCGCGCTATCCGCCAAACTCGACAAATACAAAACATTTTGTTCTTTGAATTCTCCGTGAGGATCCGTCAAAGCGTTTCCATTTTCTTCCACGCCAAAATAAGCGCAGAATTTTTTGGCTTTATCGGCTCCAAGCGCGTCCTCAATTTCTTTATTTGTCCAAACGTAATACGCGCCTTCTCTTTTTTTGCCGGGATTTGACGGGTCAAGACTGTCCGCGTCTTCCGCCGAATAGAAACCTCCCTCGGAACTGGTCATGCGTGACAAAACATAATCCAAAGTTTCACGGACAACGCGGGCATATTCTTTTTTTCCAGTGGCCTGGTACGCCTCCAGATAAATTCCCGTCAAAAGCGCCTGATCATAAAGCATTTTTTCAAAATGCGGAATCCGCCAGCGCGCGTCGGTTGAATAACGGTGAAATCCGCCGCCCAATTGATCATAAATGCCGCCAGCAGCCATCGCGTCCAAAGTTTTTTCCACGATTTCCAGCGCTTTTTGGTTTTTCGAATTAAACCAATAACGCAAAAGAACGGAAAGAGCGTCCGTTCTGGGAAATTTGGGAGCGCGTCCAAAACCGCCATAAGTTTCATCGAAACCCGAGTCCAATTCATGAAACGCCTGTTCAATGGTTTTTGCGCCAAGATTTGTGGCGGCAACACGATTGGCGGCACGCTCGGATAAAAACTTCACCGCGGAATCCGCCGATTCTTGAATTTCACCGCGCTGCGTTTTCCAGGACTCGTGAATGGAATTTAAAAGCGTCGGAAATCCCGGTATCCCCCATCTGTCCTGAGGCGGAAAGTACGTGCCACCATAAAAAGGTTTTTGGTCCGGCGTTAAAAAAACGCTCATGGGCCAGCCGCCCGAACCTGTGGCCGCGGTCACATAACTCATGTAAATATTGTCCAAATCCGGCCTTTCCTCACGATCTACTTTGATAGCGATATAATTGTCATTGAGAAGCTTGGCTGTCTCGGGGTTAGAAAACGATTCGTCTTCCATGACATGACACCAATGACAGGTGGAATAGCCTATCGACAAAAAAACCGGCTTGTCTTCTTTTTTGGCTTTGTCGAAAGCTTCCCTGCCCCATGGAAACCAATCCACCGGATTATGGGCATGCTGTAAAAGGTAGGGACTTTTTTCGTGGATTAATCGATTTGAAGAATTAGAATTTTCCAAAGCCATGACATCAACCGAAATAAAATTAATAGAAATAAGAATAGCAACAATCAAGCACCGCACAATCTTATTTTAGCATAACCGAGGCATTGCAAGGAGGCGCAAAACGCCGACAAAGCAATGTAAGCTGAAGCTTGTCGGTCATCGCTTATCGCTTGCGCCGCGGGTGGCAAGGTATTGCTTTTGCATCACCGCTCGTCGCGCCCCGCCGGGCGCTCCTCACTCGGTGGCGCATCGTCGCTCGTACCCGCTGAACGCGGGTACACCGGGTCGCTCCTTGCGCCAACGTGCTGCAAAAGCAACACCTTGCCACCCGCGGCGCTAGGTTAACGCTTCTAGCTTAAACATATAACCAGCACTCAAAGATTCAATCTTCTCCTATCCAGACTTGATTGAATCGGCACTTCGTGCCTTGGCAACTTCGTTGCCTTTTTGAGTGAATTAAAACCAGGCTTAATATTGGGTTGAGCTCGAAGCGTTAACATGGACCACAGACAAGTTCTTCGAAGCGACTTTGCCTTTTCCCAATATGGGCGGCAATGCTCTGCCAGCTTCCCGTCACTTATGAAAAAACCACAGGGCGGGGAAAGGCGGTAGTGAGGGGCAGGTTGGGTTGTGGTGGGCTTAGCTTTGAGTTGAATCTAAAGCATTAACATGGACGGCAAATAAGTTTTTCGAGAGATAAGCTTATCTCTCCTGTTGGGAATTGAGTTGATTTTTCGGACTCTTGCCGCCGCTTGTGTGTTTTTCTCTAAGTCGCCCGGGAAGCGGCAATTTTACGACTGTCTGAGCGCGACCTAGCTAGCGCGCCCGCCATCAAAACATCGGCGGGTCCGCCGGAGATCTAGTGGCGGAAGTTGTCGGAAAATTGCCGAGGCTCCCCAGACTTAGAGAAAAATACACGCGGCTTGAGTCCGAAAAATCAACTCAATTCCCAAGCTTAAGGATAACGCTAGTGGTAAAGCTATTTGGCGAAGGTTGAGAAGGCGGTGGTGGCGATTCGGATGAAAGGGCCTTGGAAGATGC
>JAHFFM010000016.1 GCA_023247935.1 Candidatus Omnitrophota bacterium
TATGGCGAAGATGTTCAGGGTTTACAAGGTAATCGTAAATCACAATATCCGCTTCTTTTAATTTTTGGCAGGCGTTTAAAGTGAGAAGTCCGGGGTTGCCTGGTCCGGCGCCCACCAAAGACACAAATCCCTTCATCCTGACCCGCTCCTGGCTTCTATCAAGAGCTTTTTGGCGCCCTTTTTTAAAAGTGTTCGCGCCAGATTTTCGGCGATCAGGATACTTTTTGTGATTGGTCCGGTCACCTCCGCTTCAACAAAGGAATTATTTTTTACCGAAAATACAGCTGCTTTGAGATAAATATTTTTACCTTTTTTTACGGAAAAAATTCCGGCCGGGATTCGGCAGCCGCCTCTGAGTTTTTTTAAAAAAGCACGTTCCGCCAAAGCAAGCGTTTCTGTTTCGGCGTGGTTTAGACGGTGCGCTATTTTTTCAATCACGGGGTCTTTGGCGCGTATTTGAATTCCCAGCGCACCCTGGCCGATGGCCGGTAAAATTTGATTCGCGGGAACCCGCCGTGAATATTTTTTAAATTTTCCTAAACGCTCGAGGCCGGCCATGGCCACAACCACGGCATCCAGTTTTTTTTCTTTAATGACTTTGGAGACCCGCGTATCCAGGTTTCCCCGAAGATCCAGGACCTCTAAGTCCGGCCTTAGCCGCAGCAGTTGTCTTTTGCGGCGAGGGCTGCCCGTGCCAACTTTTGCATTTTTGGGTAAATTCGTAAGGGTGTAGCGAAAACGGCTGATAAGCGCGTCTTCAATGGGCGCGCGTTTGGGGATGGCGGCCAATTTCAGGCCCTTAGAAAGCTCGGTGGGCAAATCTTTTAGGCTGTGAACCGCAATATCCACTTCCTTTTGCAGCAATTTTCTTTCAATCGCATTGGTAAAAACGCCTACGTGATTTTTTTTAAAAAGTTCCACGGATTGGTATTCGTCGCCCTCTGTTTTGACAATAGAAAATTCAAAGCGGATTTTTGGAAAAAAAGTTTTCAATTTTCGGCGGATTTGCGCGGCCTGAGCCAAGGCGAGTTTGCTGCCGCGCGTACCGATACGCACTAACACGACGACCGCGCCCCAAACTCCTTGAGAAGCCAATTCATGAAATATTGGGTTTGTCCTTGAACAAGGCCATGACATTTCTCAAGCTGTTTTTCTCTTAAAACGCGATTTTTTTCAGAAACGCCTCTGAGGTCGTCGATGTTGTAGAGATAGACGTTATCGATGCTTTCGATCGACGGATCGATATTTCTGGGAACCGCGATATCAATGATAAAAAGAGGTTTGTTATGCCGGATTTTCATCCACTGCTTCACCTGCGCCGGCGTAACCAAAAACCGGCCGGCATGTGTGGACGCGATAAGAATATCCGCTTCGGCGATATTGTTTTCATAGTTTTCGTACCGCAGCGCCTTGCCGCCAAGTTGGCCAGCCAATTCATAGGCTTTGTCGTAATGACGCGAAGAGACGATAACCGGATTGGCGGATGCGGACACAAATGCTTTTGCGACTTGAGAACCCATCTCCCCAGTGCCCAGCACAAACACGTTGGCGTTATTTAAATTTTCAAATATTTTTTTCGCCAAATCAACGGCCACGGACGCTACGCTTACCCGCCCTGTCCCGATTTCCGTTTCCGTTCGCAAGTTTTTGGCCACCTTCAAAGAACGCTGGAATAAATTGTTGAGCACTTTTCCGGTTTGGCCATGCTGATAGGCCAGTTGATAAGCGTCTTTTACCTGGCCGATGATTTCGGTTTCCCCGATCACCATGGAGTCAAGGCCCGAAGCCACGGAAAAAAGATGCGTCACGGAATCCGGCTGTTTCAAAATGTACATTTTATCTTCAAAGAGGCTTCTGTCTATCTTGGAATACTCGCTTAAGAATTGTTTTGCCAGGTGAATGTCGTTTGAGACATTTTTGGCCACGCCATAAATTTCAGTCCGGTTGCATGTGGACAAAACCAACCGCTCGTCAAAAATATTTCTTTTTTTGAAATGCTCCAGAAATTCCGGAGTTTTTTGAGTGGGCACGCTCAATTTTTCCCGAATGTCCACCGGCGCGGTTTTATGGTTAAGGCCTAGAACGAGAATTTCCATTTCAAAAGCCTCTTCCAAACGCATTCGGCGTGTAATGATTGCTGGCAAGCGTCAAAAATACGAGCACAAATACCACGAGCGTTCCCGCCGCGATTTTGTGCCCGCGGCTGAACGAAGAGCCTCGCAAGCTCACGATCACCCAGTACATAAAGCAAGTGATAAAAGACAGGATGACTTTCGGGTCATGGAATATAATTTTTAATTCGCGCAGACCCGTGGCCCAAATTACGCCGGTCAGAATGCCCATGGAAAATAAAATTACACCCCATGCCAGCGACGTAAAATGAATCCGGTCCAGAGTGTCGAGCGACGGCAGTTTTAGAAAATTTTGCCCGGGGTGTTTGGATTTTAATTGTGAGATTTGCCATAAGTACATGATGGCACTTGAAACCGCAGCTACAAATCCGGCCAACCCCAAAAGAATGAAGCCGAAATGGAACCAAAGCCATAAATGGCGGTCCCAGGCGTCCGCGGCATGCTGCTGAGTTTGACTTGTGGCCAGAATGGAAATCAAAAGTACGATGGGCAATGAAAACAAAACCAGGAATTTCGCACGGTAACGCCATTCCATAAAAAAAGAAAGCAGTAGAATGATAAACGGAATGGAGAATTCAAAAAAAACCGTGGTGTCCACGGTTTTCTGCGAAAAGAAGAAAAGAAGCAGCGCAAAATGTAAAACCAGATTCAAAGAAAGAATCCGGCGCCCCAAATAAAAGAAAGTCTCTTTTTCGGATTCAAAGTGCGCAAAATAAAAAAGCCAGCTCACGAAATAGCCCGCGAAAATACTGCCAAAAAACCAATGGGTCATACCAGTCTCCTGTTGAACGCGCGCGCTTCTTCTTTGTCCATATGGAAAGATTGGGCGTTGGATGGAAACGCGCCCCGTCGCACTTCGGAGGCGTAGCGATCCACCGCTTTTCGCAAAAGCACGCTTGCGTTCGCGTAGCGCTTTACGAATTTGGGCTGAAACTTATTAAAAAGTCCGACAATGTCATGAAAAACCAATACCTGCCCATCGCAATCCGCGCCCGCGCCAATTCCCATCACGGGTATTTTGAGTTTTTTAGTGACTTTGGAAGCCACGTTGACGGGAACGCATTCTAAGAGCAAGGAGAAAATTCCAAGCGATTCCCATTCTTGAGCCCGTTTCAATAAAGTGAACGCGTCTTCCGCAGATTTGGCTTGTACGCGAAATCCTCCGTTTTTTTGCGCGGTTTGAGGTGTTAGTCCAAGATGTCCCATGACCGGAATTTTATTTTTGAGCAGAGCCCGCGTGATTTCAAGACAGGAATCACTCCATTCGATTTTGACGGCAGCGCAACCAGCTTCGCTGATAAAACGCTGCGCGCTTTTTAACGCCTTGGAAACCCCTTGATTCACGGCTTCGTAAGGCATGTCGCCGATAATAAAAGCCTCGGGCGCGCCCCGGTGAACGGCTTTGGCGTGATGAATCATTTCATCCATCGTGACTTGAGTCGTGGAAGGATAACCGAGAAGCACCATTCCCACCGAATCTCCGACTAAAATCATGTCGATTCCGGCGGATGCCAAAATCTCGGCGGTTGGAGCGTCGTAGGCGGTCAACATCGTCAACAAACGGCCTTTTTTCTTGGCCTTGATAAAATCACTGGTTTTCATGGGCAAGCGATTATTATATTACATAACCCCTTGTATTTGAAAGGAGTCCGGGAAAGGCGTTTTAAACCGACAAATGGGCCTTTTTTAGGATATCGGGGATCAATTCTTCCCATCCAATGGCCATCAAATGCACGCCCTGGACATGTGGTTTTACCTTTTCAATGATTTCGGAGGCAATGGTCACACATTCTTTCTTGGCATCTGTGGATTGTTCAAGTCTTTTGATCATGTCCTGGGGAATAAAGATGCCTGGAATTTTTTCGTTCATAAAATTTGCCATTTTGGCGGATTTAAGAAGAATAATTCCGGCCAGAATGGGAGCTTTGAAGCCTTCGGCCTGATACCGCTTGGCAAAACGAAGGAATTTATCCAAGTCAAAAATGCCTTGCGTCTGGAAAAACTCAGCGCCTTTGGTAATTTTGTGTCTTGTTTTAGAAATTTCCGTGTCCAAATCATCCACACAGGGATTGAGCGCCGCGCCAATGCACATCGAGGGAACGCCGTCGAGTTTATGTTCGGTCATATCCAGCCCGCCCTCTAATTTTTTAATCACGGAAATTAATTCGCCCGCATCGATGTCAAAAACGGGTTTCGCGTCCGGATGATCCCCAATTTTGGCCGGGTCTCCTGTCAACACAAGAATGTTGTGAATATCCAAAACATCGGCCGAAAGAATTTCCGCTTGAAGCGCGATACGGTTTTTGTCGCGCACCGTCATTTGGATAATGGGCTCGATGCCAAATTCTTTGAGCTTCCGGCAAGCCGCGAGCGACCCCATTTTCATCATGGCGCTTTGCGCGTCGGTGACATTGGCGGCATGGACTTTGCCTTTGAGATAGCCCGCCTGTTTGAAAAAGGGTTCAAGGTTTGTTCCTTTGGGCGGTCCAAGTTCAGCCGTGATGACAAATTTTCCTTTTTGCGTGAGTTCAACGATTTCCATTGGCGCCGTCCTTGTCAAATTCATAAAGCGTTAGCAAATTTTCAATCACCATTAAATTCGTCAAGGGTCCCACCCCGCCCGGAACCGGAGAAATATAAGACGCGCGTTTTAAGGTGGCTTCAAAATCAATGTCTCCGACGATTTTTCCATCGACCATATTCTCACCCACGTCAATCACAACGGCGCCGTCTTTCACCCATTCCGCTTTCACGACGCCGGGACGGCCAATGGCCACGATTAGAATATCCGCGTCCGCCACGTATTTATTTAAATTTTGAGTGTATTGATGACAAACCGTGACTGTCGCACCGTCATCGGATAAAAGGATAGCGGTCGGTTTGCCGACTAAGTCGCTGTGACCCACCATCACGGCATGCTTTCCTTTGATGGTGAAATTGGGGTCCAAATGCTTGATGGATTCCAAGAGCGCCATGGCGGCTTTGGCGGTTGGAGAAAATACCCCGAACGGGTTTCGTTTGATAAAAGTGCGACCTTCCACATCTTTACGAAGCGGCATGTTCAGAAAAACATTTTTGGGGTTAATGGACGGCGGAATCGGCGAAAAAAGCATGACGCCCGTAAGATTTTTGTCGGTAAACAAGGAATTCGCTTTCTCTTCCAGTTCGTCCGTGCTGCGGCAAACGATTTCGATGTGCTCGATTCCATATTGGTCTAATATTTTTTTTAGAGATTTGGAATAAAGCTGAGTGTCCGGGGAATCCACCACCTGAATAGTGGCCAGAGACATTTTTGGCACGTGACCAAATTTGGCCGTCAGTTTATCAATCCTGTCTTGAATAAATTTTTTGCGGTGCTGAGCGAACTCTTTGCCGCTTAAGATTTTTGGGTTTGCTGTTTCCATTGGCTGATTTTTTTTCGGGTATTGACGCAAAAAGCACTGTCAGTGATCTCGTTTAAATTAACTTCCACATTCAACTCGGCTGAGTCAAAAGCTGCTTGGAGCAAAATCAAAGCCTCTTTCCTGTCACTTTCAAGCCAGCGGCTGGTGCGGTTTTTTTCGGCATGAGCCAAAAAAGAGGCTTTTACGCAATTCTCACAGATTTGCATTGGAACCGCCGCGCCTTTTTTAAGCGCGCTTTGCCAAGTGGCGGGTTTTTCTTTGCGTATTTTATAAATTTTTTGGATACCCAGAAACGCTTTGGCGTCTTGATCAATTAATTTTTGAAATACACGCCGCAAAGCCGCAGCCTTGCTTGCGGAGCCGTTTGATTTTTTTTCACGCGCATCGTTCAACCGGGCCGTCATCTCAACCAAAGCCGCTCCGGTTGCACCCGTAAGAGCCGCCGCCGCTCCGCCGCCCGGAGCTCCTTTTTTGGAGCCTAAGACTTCTAAGAATTGATTGAGTTTCAAAACAAGCCCCTCGCTTCCCCCGCGTCAGTCAAATCCATGTCTTCTAAAACCGGTTTTTCCGGAAGACCCGGCATTAATAAAGTTTTCCCAGCAACGGCGACTAAAAATCCCGCCCCTGTCTTGGGATAAATGCGGTTGATTTTTAATTTCCATCCGGTGGGGGCGCCTTTTAAATTCGGATTATCGCTTAGAGAATAAGGTGTTTTGGCCATGCATATCGGCAAATGTTCCAACTTAAGACGATGAATCATTTCCAGATCGTCTTTGGCTTCGTCTTGATAAACAACGTCCGAAGCGCCATATAAGCCGGTTGCCAGTTTATGTATTTTGGTTTCAACATCGGCTTCCAAAGAATAAAAGGGTTTGAATTGGGAAGGTTTATCGGTAAGAGTTTTTAGAACTTTCTCAGCCAAATCCAAAGCGCCCTCGCCGCCCAAACGAACACCCTCCGAAACCGCACACTCCACATTTTCGTATTCGTATTGAATATAATCGCGCACGGCTTTGATTTCATCCGGCGTATCCTGAGGAAAACGGTTAATGGCCACGACAACGGGAACGCCGAATTTTTTAACGTTTTCAAGATGTTTGGTTAAATTAGCGAAGCCTTCGCTGAAAGATTCTGAAAATTTACGGCCCGCCACGTCTTCTTTGGCGTGAGACTTGAGAGCTTTGATGGAAACCACCAAAACCACGACATTGGGCTTTAAGTTTCCTTCGCGGCAAATAATGTCGAACATTTTTTCAAGACCCAAATCCGTGGCAAAGCCGGATTCCGTGACCACATAATTGGCCAATTTGAGTGCCAAAAGCGTTGAAACCAAACTGTTGTTTCCGTGCGAAACGTTCGCAAAAGGGCCCGTGTGCATAAAAACCGGCTGACCTTCGAGCGTTTGCACCAGGTTGGGTTTGAGCGTGTCTTTGGTTAAAAGCGCCATGGCTCCGCTTGTTTTTAATTCTTTGGCGGTTACCAAATTGCCGTGTTTATTTAAGGCAACCGAAATTTTCCCCAGCCTATTTTTAAAATCGCGAATGGAATCCGAAAGGCTCAGGGCCGCCATCACTTCAGAGGCCGCCGTGATGTCAAAACCGGTGCGGTGTTTTGAAAAGCGGCTTGCCTTGGAAATACCTACCGTAATTTCACGCAGCTGCCTGTCGCTGATATCCATGGCCCGTCGCCAAAAAATTTGGTCGGTGTCGATGCCGAGAGAATTGCCGTGATGGATATGATTTTCTAAAGTTGCGGCCAGAAGATTATGCGCGGATTGAATCGCATGCATATCCCCCATAAAATGAAAATTAATGTCTTCCATGGGCAGAACTTGCGCCCGCCCGCCTCCTGTGCCGCCGCCTTTGTATCCAAAGATAGGTGCCATGGACGGCTCTCGCAGACAAAGCATGGTTTTTTTCTTTAAAAGACCCAGCGCTTCCGTGAGCGCGATGCTGGTGCAGGTTTTTCCATCCCCTTCGCGAGTCGGGGTAATACCACTGACGCAAATGAGTTTGCCGTTAGGGCGGGTGTGTAAACGAACGAGCGTGTTTAAAGAGACTTTGGCTTTGTAATTGCCATAAGCTTCGATTTCATCTGCGCGAATGCCTGCGTCTGTGGCCACCGCATGAATATGATGCAGCTTGGCTTTTAAAGCGATTTCAAGCGTTGAGGGGTTTTTGGAATTCATCCATCCCCTCTCTTATTTGCCCATTCCCACCCGTTGGGCTTGTTGGAAAATCTTGCCTTCAGTTTTGATGGAGGGCGCGATTACGAGTTCAGTTAATTGCAATTCGCGAATATTCATGGCGCCGACATTTCCCATGCAAGTTTGAAGCGCTCCCATCAGATTTTGAGAGCCATCATCTAATTTCGCCGGGCCGTATAAAATTTCTTCCAAAGATCCGGTGGTGCCCACGTGAATCCGTGTGCCGCGGGGTAAATTCGCGTGAGGTGTGGCCATACCCCAATGGTAACCGCCGCCCGGCGCTTCTTTGGTGCGCGCGAAAGCCGAGCCAACCATCACCGCGTCCGCTCCGCATGCAAAAGCTTTGCAAATATCGCCGCCGGTGGACATGCCGCCGTCCGCGATAATCGGTATATAAATTCCTTTTTTCTTATAATGAGCGTCACGTGCAGCCGCGGCGTCACAAATTGCCGTGACTTGAGGCACGCCTAAGCCCAGCACTCCGCGAGTTGTGCAGGCAGCTCCGGGTCCCACGCCGATTAAAAGCGCCTTGGCGCCCACATCCATTAATTCCAGGGTGGTTTGATAGGTGACGCAATTGCCGATAATTACCGGGATTTTCATGGTGTGGCAAAATTTTTCCAGGTCGAATGTTTTGTATTCGGTGGAAATGTGTTTAACAGTGCTTACAGTGGACTGCACTACGAAAATGTCGCAACCCGCGTCTTGCGCAATTTTTCCGAATTTCTCAGCGCGCTGCGGAATACTCGAAACACATGCCAAGCCTTTTTTGGTTTTTACTTCTTTGATGCGCTTAGCGATCAATTTTTCTTGGATAGGCTGTTTGTAAATTCCTTGAATCAGGCGCGTGGCTTCTTCGAGATTCGCGTTCGCTATTTTTTTCAGCACGTCCTCAGGATTTGCGTAGCGTGTTTGAACGCCTTCAAGATTAATAACCGCGATACCGCCCATTCTCGACATTTCAATGGCAAATTTTACATCCGCTACTCCATCCATCGCCGAAGCGATGATCGGCACACGGATTTTATGTTTGCCGATTTGCCAGGAGGTATCGACTTCGTTTGGATTAATCGTCACATTGCCCGGAACAAGCGCGATTTCATCAAATCCATACGCCCGTCTGGCCTTTCGTCCCCGCCCTAACCATTCACCCATAAATCAACTCCTTTAAAATTTCGATTTTTGTTCTGAGGGCACGTCTCTCAGCACGCTGCCGGTGGCATTGGTTGTGGCATCCGCAACGCCGCTAGTCACTTCATGCACCGGCGCGATCGGCTCTGTCACGCCTTTGACGATATTTCCCGCACCTTCCAAAGTTTCTTGAACGGCTGTCCCGAAAGGTGTTTCTTTTTCGGGAGAAGCCACGCCTGTTTTGGTAATTTTATCAATTTTCACGTCACCCTTCGTATCCGTGAATTCAAAATCAACGAGATCATTTTTTTGAATATTTTTCAAGAGCTCTGGGTCGGAAGCATAGAATTCGGTGGCGCCGTCACCCGCGAAATCTTTAATGGCGCCATGAAAAATTGTGATCTGAGAATAGACAGGGTCTACGGTCACGACTTGTCCGTTGGATTTAAAATGACGCAGGTTGGAATCTGCCGCCTGAAGTGTTAAAGCTGAAAAAAGGAAGGTGAAAATAAAAAAAACTGTTTTTTTCATATTGCTTATAACTCCTTGTATCAATTTACATGAAGTGCGGAATCATAAATGACTTATTATCCGCGTTGGATGATAGGCAAATTATTGTAGCAAAAGCGGCTGGCTTTAGACAATGTCTTCTTCTTTCTCTCTCAGGCGGCGTGGGCGCCATGAAAATAGCGCCTCTTCGCTTTCTCGAGAATTAAAAGAGCGTATCCCAAATGAGGGCAGCGATGGAATAAACGGAGTTCCGCCCCAAACATAAGGATCGGGCTGCGGCACAAAAGGTTGCGGCGTGTATGGATTAGACGGATAAGCAGGTTTGGGTAGCGCCGGCGTTGCAGGGACAAAAGGAATTTCCGGTATCACAGGAAATTTAGATTCTAATTGAGAATCATCAAATTTTTTGTATTGGCTGTTTTCAGTATAAGAGCGCACATCCTCCGGTCGAAGTTCAAGCGATTTTGCGACATTTAGTTCGCCAAATCCTGTGATTGGGTCCCAGCCCTCATCCGCAATCCCGTCGACATTTGCCGCCATATCATCCGCGCCCGCGGCCAGCAAGTTCAAAACGTCTTCAAAAGTGGCGTCCGGATATTTATCTAAAATTAAAGCAACTGCGCCTGAAACAAACGGAGTTGCCATGGAGGTGCCGGACGCCCGGTAATAATTTGTTCTCACCCGGTCCCCGATATGGGTTGACCGGCTTCCTAATGACACAATTTCCTGGCCCGGCGCGGAAATGAGCAAGTCGCTTCCAAAATTAGAAAAAAACGCATCCGTTCCAAAGGGCGTGGTGGCTCCCACGGCGATGGCTCCGTCGATCGAAGCCGGCATATCTACAAGAGAAGACTCGTTGCCCGCAGCCGCAACCACAATCGCGCCTTTGCTTTTGGCGTACGCGATCACCTCGCGAAGTTTCTGCTCATCTTCCGGCGTTGTGTCAAAGCTGCCCAAAGAAAGATTGATAACATCCGCGCCCATATCTACCGCATAACGGATTCCAGCCGCGACATCTGAGTCCTCGCCCTCTCCGTTTTCATTCAAAACGCGGATGGGAATAATTTTTGCTTTGGGCGCTACGCCCGTAATTCCACGCCCGTTATTCAATGCGCCAGCGGCGATTCCTGCGACATGGGTGCCATGCCCGTTTTCATCCGTAGGATTATTATCTTTTCCGACAAAATCCCAGCCATGCACGTCATCAACGTAGCCGTTTCCATCATCGTCCTTACCGTTTCCGGCAATTTCAAAAGGGTTGGTCCAAATATTTTGCGCGATATCCTGATGATTCATCAAAACACCGGTGTCCACAACCGCAATTTTAATGCCGTCGCCTTGGTAATAATCCCAGACGGATTCCACCCCTATCGCTTTGATCCCCCACAAATCATCGTATGTCTGGCCCCATGAACCCTTGGAAGAATACAAAGGGTCGTTCGGAATCAGTTCTGCGGAAACATTTTGTTTTGGAGCTTCTGCCGGAGTTTCTGTTTTTGCAGGGCTTTCGGCTGTTTCTTTGCTTGGGGTCTCGGAGCTTGGAGTCTCGGGCATTTTTTCGGTTTTTTTGTCTTTTTTATTTTTATGCGGAGAATGATGTATAGAATGTTTTGGATTTTTTTGAATGAGCCCTTGGATATCGTTTCGACTTTGAACTTCCTGCTCTTGCACATACTTAGAGTTTTCAATGTCAGCCACGGGAGCGCCCGGGTTTTGGGTTTCCGGTTTTTGTTTTTCGGCCAATTCTTGCGAATAAGAAGGAATATTGCTGATTAAAAGAATTAGAAAAGTGAGAAATCCTAAGCGGCGAAACATATTTGCCATTAGATCCTCTTTGTTTAAGGCTGATTATTTAAGGTAGATTCGTATGTTACGATATAAATATAGCAAATCCGAACCGCAAAATCAAAATCAGACAGAATAGAGCTTTTTTTCCTGAATAAACCGTTTGACGGCCGCCGCGATTAGGTTGAGTTCGCCTTGGCGAATGGCAGTTGAGCGAATCGGCAAAGAATAAAGGCCCTTTAGCAATTCAACATTTTTGGGTAGGGAGTCCTGGGGTTCTTTTTCAAGCGGGTCTTGCCAGCTGTCGCGGATTAAAATCTTAAAGCGTGCGCCGGGGTAATTATTTTTTTCCTGCTCAATCACACTTCTCATACTCGAACCCCATTTTCTATAGGTATCCGATCCCACAGCAACAACAAAGTGGATTTTATTGAAGTCATTTTTTTTGGGCATCGAATTTAAAATTTTCATCGCGTTTTTTGTGCCGGGGTCAGAATCGTAGTGAAAACTGATACGTGAAGTCTGTAATAGCGGATAAAGGATGTCGGTTGTTTTTTGGCACATCTCTTCCCTGGCTTTAAAATCTGTTTTGGCGGATTTCCATGACTCCCCGTTTGGTCCCGGCGCGTTTCCGCCGATAGGTGTCAGAAATAGTGCATAAGCCATTCTTTTACCCCTCGCTTTTTCTGATTCATAAACCAGGGCATCGAGCAAAAGTTCGACATGCGCGAAATGCGGCGGGTCCAGGGTTCCTGGAATGGTGATAATCACGGCTTCTTTTGGGGCGTTTTTAATTTTAAACACGCCGTCTTTATCGCCGGGCAAAACTTGAAAGAAAACCATTTCACCGGCCAACACTCTGGACCGCAGGGCATTTAAATCATGATTGAATTTATGGCGCATCAATAAAACAAGTTTCTCCTCTTCATCTCCCCGAGCTTGTTTTTCAAGTAAAGCGATCTCGTCGGCCATGTTGGCGCTGATTTTTTCCAATACCTGAACTGTAAACGGGTCCGGCAAAAGACCTGTGGGCGTCAGCAGTCCGTTTTCCCAAATAAAATTACGGCCATTTTTTTTCGTGATGCGAACCGCCACGCTTTTGCGGTCTTTTCCTTCATAAGGATCAAAAACATGCACATCCTCGATTTCGGAAACTTTATCATTGGCGTAATCATACACATGCATTTGTGTGCTTTGATCCTGATAAACCGAAATAAAAATATCATACCGGCCCGGATAGCCGTAATAATACGCCCTGCGAATGGGAAACGAATCCGGAACGGGCTCGCCTTTTATAAACTTAATCAAAGCTTTTTCGGTTTCCTCGAGCACGGTGGGATTCATGACATAAAAGCGGGCTGTTTTGGCGAAGCTGCCGGGAGTTTTTTTGATTTTAGCCACAAAATCTTTCCACTCCATCCATTCCACGCCAGCCACTTTGGGGTTTGATGAGCGGATGTTTCGATGAGACACTTTCACGAAATAAAGATAAATATATTCGCGGTTATAAAGCTTGGGATCTTCTTCGTATTTTTTATAAATTCTTAATTCGGCGGGTTCGCCCACGGATGCGATTTCAATCTCATTTTCGCGAATGTCCAACTCTTCCATCAGACCTCTTTTGAGGGCGGCTTTTAAATTGCCATTATCTTTGGCGAGAAGCTGCGTGGCCAAGCTCTGGTCATGCCGCCCCTTTGAAATATCCACCGCCTCGGATCTTTTTTGCATAAGAACTTCAATTTTTCCGTTTTCCCCCTCTCTGACGATATAAGCCTGCACCCCCAGATGAAAATCACCTTCCTGGTGAACCACCTCTCTATCCTTATAAGCAATGAGATGGCCGATGGCAGGGTCGACGACAGGGATTAAGTTTCCATCAGGATAAAGCAGGGGTTTGATGCCGGGGACAGCTCCGCCAAAGCGAGTGTCTTTTAATGCGGGCCTATCAACAGCTATCATTTTTAAATAATTACGGAAGATTTGTTAATATTTTGATAATTAAATTAACTTTAATAAACATACGTCTTAGCCTGCGAAAGCATACATGACGAATTCAAAATAACAAGAGCAGCCGTCTTGTTTTTGTATTTTTTTAGAGTAATATTTGGCAATGCCCTCTTATTTTAAAAAAATTATAGGCAGTTTTAGGTCCCGCAGACTCCCCTGGAGAGTCCGTATCGGGCTTTGTTTTTTAAAAGGTTTTGCCAAAAACCCCAGAAAAGCGCTTCATTATGGAAAAGGCATTACGGTTGAGATGGGAACTCTGATGCGTTTTAACCTTCATATCCACGGCAGGGATTTTGTTCGTGATTTTCTCGAAGAATCAACAAAATTGGGGATAAAACCTTTTTTTCTTTGGGGAACTCTTTTGGGTTGTATCCGGGAAAACGGATTTATCGATCACGACGGCGATTTGGATTTCGGAATTTTGGAAGCGGATTACCCTAAAAAAGACATGCTTATCAAGGCCATGCTTAAACGGGGCTATCGGTTGCGACATGACATGCCGTATCAATTTTCATTTGAATTAAAAGACCAGCTTCTTAATCTGGACATTGATGTTCTCTATCGGCATCAAGACATGCTGGTCAATTGCATCCCGCTGGAAAATGGAGCGCTTTTGGCAAACCGTTTCCCGCAAGAGGCTTTTAATGAGCTTAAAACAATTGAATTTGGCGGAATTCCCTGTGTTTGGGTTCCTGGAAATCCTGAGGTTGTTTTAGATGCCACGTATGGAAATTGGCGCGTCACGCAAAAAGATTATCATTACACGACCGGACCTACTTCAAAAATTTCAGACCCCAAATCTTTGGGGATAGGCCCGGGAAATCTTCCCTGGTCTGAATTCAAAATAAATTAATTTGTGGAAGGAACGACGACGATTTTGTTGTCGATATAAACGCTGCCAGCCAATTCTCTGGCCATGGCGCCGATACGCCATTTTTCGCTTTCCGTAGGCACGGCCCCTCGAAGCGTCAGCTTGTAGTCCATCCAAAATACTTTGATGGTGGTTTTAATTGATTGAGAGATTTCCGGATCAGAAAGAATCGCGTCTTTGATTTTCCGTCCAAGACTGATGTGGCGCTGTGTCTTTGGCTGCTCAGCTGCAATGGCGCGAGGGGCTGGCGGCGGAATAACAGATTTTGCTTCTTCGGCCGCGGGTTTGAATTCTTCTGCATTGGGTTTATATGTCAACGTCGGATTTTTTTGCTCATTAAAATTTTTTTCAGGGACGGCCGCTGACCACGATGAAGCGGGTTGTGTCGGAGGCGTCTCGCCGCCGGGCTTAGAAAAAGAAATATGGTTCTTAAGCCAATTTTTTAGTGTCCTCGGATTATCAGGGCTTAAATCAGGAATATGTTTCCAGTACTCACGACCCCGGTCGCGGCGGGTCATTTGAGTGCCATCAGCGGTGCGACGCGCGCTCCCCTCCTTGTCCATCACAACGGATTTGCGGCGATGAAGATCCTTTTCTTTCAGCAAAGCCGCGACTTTTTGTTCTATTTCAATGCTTTGCCGTGGTTTTTGATCCGGGAGGAAAGGGAGTCTGCCAAATGTAAAAAAAGCGACAATCGAAAAAACAATAATGGCGACAACGGGCATATTTTTTCTCCCTATAATTTTTTGTTCAAGCTCGCTCCCATTGTAATTTCTAAGGCTGATTTATTCAAGAGACCATTCGGGGGCGTGTTTTTACCGTTTTTTTAAAATATCGCGGATATCCTCGAGCAGCGTGGCTTCGCGGGAAGGCGCCGGAGGCGCGGCTGGCGCCTGAGCCTCTTTTTTCTTGGCCGAGTTCAGCGCTTTCACCATTGCGAAGACACAAAACGAGACGATTAGAAAATTGAGGATGTTATTGAAAAACAGGCCATAGTTCAGGGTTGCCGCACCAGCCGCTTTCGCCTCTTCGATAGTTGAAAATTGACCCGCGCCAAGCGTAATAAATTTGCTGGAAAAATCCACCCCGCCTATAAGTTTGCCTATAGGCGGCATCAGCACGTCGCTGACCAGCGAACTCACGATTTTACCGAATGCGCCGCCAAGGATAACACCGACAGCCATATCCACGACATTGCCCTTTACCGCGAAATCACGGAATTCTTTTAACATTGCTATCATGAATTTCCTCCTATTTGATTGGTTTGAGTCAATTTTTATTGATCCTCTTGTGGATCGAGGAAGCTGCGGGTTTTTTGCGTTTGCTGAAAATTAAAGTCGCGCTTTTTTTTCGCCAAATCTTTTGCCGCGTCGCTCCGTATTTTAGCTCGGTCTTGCTGCAGTTTGTTTTGGAATAGCCGTACGGCTTCGGAGCGCGCTTCGGGGTCCTCTACACCGGCTAATGATTCTGATAGGGCGCGCGTGTCCGCGGCTGCTTTTTTATCAAAAGCCTCCAAGGCCTTTTCAAGATTGTTTTTATCCGAGACGGGCAATTTTTCGTTGAAAGATTTTCGCTTGTCGCGCGCCGAGGCGTTAAATGCCTGCATTTGCGCGCGGCGTTCGTCCACGGGCAATTCACGGATCGATTTTACAAACGCGACTCGGTCAGATTGCTCGTTGGCATTGAATTCTTGAATCGCGGCCAGCCGTGAATCGGTTTGCGACAACAGACTGCGTTCAAAATCCGTTTTTTCTTTTCTTTTTTGAGCGAAAAAAGCCACTCTTTCTTCGCTGCTTGGAGCAGCTAGGACTAAGTTTGGATGGACCGTCGAAGAAAACAAGGCTATAGCAACTAAAAAGACCCTGACCGTTTTTTTCATATCACTCTCTGCACAGACTTTCGTTAGTTCAAAGCCTACCCACGCACCCTCATCCGCAATCTTTCTTATTGTTTATCATGAAGTTCGTAAACAATCCGCGTTCCGTCATTGCGAACGAGACTGCTTACGGAAAGACCCGTTTCTCCGCGTTTGGCCAAAATGGACGGTTCGCTTTGAAGGATTCGCCATCCATGAGTGATTAGAAATGAAAAATGAAAATCAAGAATGGCTTGCGGGGATTCATCCGAACAAAAAATCCAAGTTCGCAGCTCTCCCTCACCCAATGGAGTGAAAATAAAATCTCTTATCCCTGGATAGGGTTCGATATATTCCTTTAGCGCCGTAAGGGACATGCACAGACTATATCAAATGTAACGAGCCCACTCAACAAACAGCTTAGTGCGTTTTTACAGGATTATTTGAGACCATCTTTGGAGCCACAGCTTGTGGGCGTGACTCCAAAGATGGGATAAATTAGGAGGTAAGCTTTCCGTTTTTTACTTTGGCGCTAAAATTACAGGTAGGGGTTTTTGACTTGGATTGCCCATTGCAGCTATTGCCGCTGCTGCAGCTATGTTTTTCGGTTTTGCACGATGCTGCGCCTTTGCAGCCGTTCATGGAACAAGGGGCTTTTTTCATGCTGTCTTGACCCGGGAATGAGGCACCAGCCATAGCCATGGACGTAGAAGCTAATAATCCAGCGACAGATGCTGCAACCAATATCTTTCCGCGATTTGCCATTTCGTCTCCTATTTGTGTGAGTTTATTTAAACACATTCCATGATGATTTTTTTTCCTGGGAATTTTCATTGCCCCCAAAAACGGTTTTTTGAACCGCGCCACTGGTTAATTCAATATCCCGGCCCATCCCCTTCACGGTTTCGCAGCCTGTTAAAAAAATGGACAAAATAAAAATAACCCACAGATGTTTATTCATCATGGCAACAGTTTACCAAATTCTGATGCAATCGCAAAACAGTGTGAACAGCGTTTGAAAAGTGATTCTTGACACTTTGCCTTCAAAACGTTAAAAAGGAAGTGATTTTTGAAGGAGGTTGGACAGATGACCGGCACTGAAGACAAGCATGAATTTGTTTTAAAGCGGACCCAGCTATGGATTGGCGTGATAGCCGGTTTAACCACCGTGATCATTGGCGTTTACAACGTCAAAAATATTTTTTTTCCGAAGAAAGAACCTGTAAAAATTGTTGAGCCTGCCAAGTCCGGCGCGCTTCGATCCGCAGTCGAAGAAGTGGGCGCTTCCTGGCTCAAAGAGTTAGCCGCCCCGAAATCAAAAAAATCGAGTTATTGATTCCCCTCCGCCGAAGCGTCAAATTCTATTGAATTTTCCTTCAGCGAGAGGTCTTTGATATAAGTGGCAATAAAAACACGTTCTTCTGGCGTAGTCTGCTTAAATAAAATGCCGATGCGATAAAGCTGCTGGTCGCGCATAGTGCAATGACGAATTTCTCCTTCCAACCTGAATAACCGGTCATGAAATCCCATGGCCGTTTGCCGGGAGTTGATCAATTCAAAGCGTAGAGATACGATTGCCCCAACAAGCAGCTCCTGATCCACATCAAGACTCATTCCAACCTCGCTAAGATCCATGGCAACCGCCGGATATTCCTCAGCGTCCATTTTCATCAGAACCGGCAGCGGCAGGACTAATCTATAAATCGCGATAAACGAATCGGGCGTTCTTGGATATTGACGCTTTTCCTTTCCAGAAAAATTACCAGAAAAACTGAGCATAGATCTCCTATGTTAAAAGCCCAACTAATCCCACTCTTGTTGCATGAGTGAAGAATGATGAGCGAGGAATGAAGAATGGCGAAGTCGCTTCGCGACTTTTATAGAAGCCACGGAGTGGCTCCTTCATTCCTAATTCATCATTTATCATCTCTTTTTTATCAATAACCCATCCATCCAATTGGATAACTTTAACATTAATTCGATGAACTCATCATAGAAATTTAATCCGAGAAAGCAGGGTCTTTAACAGCCCCCCATGATTTAAAAACGTCTTTTAGGAGTTGGGTGGCACGGGCGGAGGGGGTTGGTTCGGATTTCTTTTTCTGTAGGTCTTAACCGACTTTGTTTGGCGGTTGGGTGCGGAATCATAATGTAATGAGTTTTTTCTCCTCTTATGCCCCATAATGGGTTTTGGCCCTTTCAACATAGACAACTCTTTTTTGGGCGTTAAGGCTATAAACAATGCGGTCTTTAACGTTTAAGCGATAGGAGTAGCTGCCTTCTAAGTCGCCTATTAGTTTTTTGCCTTGAAAAGGGTTTTTGGCGATCGTTTCGGTGAGAATTTCGTGAAGCTTGATTTTGAGTTTTGGGTTTAATTTTTGAATCTCTTTTTTAGCTCGACGGGTAATTCTTATTTCAAAAGACCCTGTCATTTACCGAATATGTCTTTGAGAGAT
>JAHFFM010000140.1 GCA_023247935.1 Candidatus Omnitrophota bacterium
TCGTTATCGCTATTCCAAACGGGAATATTTTGAAATGAATCTTCAAGTGACCAAAGTTAAAGTGCGGCCAAAGCACAAACTTTATATTAAATTTAATAACGGCAAGGTAAAATTATTTGACGTCACACCGTATCTCGAAAAAGGAATTTTTACGGAGCTTAAGAATGAAAATTATCTTAAGAAAGTCCGTATAGTTTGGGGAGGTATTGAATGGCCCCATGAACAGGACCTGAGCGTGGACACCCTTTACCGTACCCCGTCCCTACACCCCAAAAAGGTTAAAAGGGGACAGCGCCCTTTTTTACATGCATAAAACCCAAAAAAGGGCGCTGTCCCCTTTTTTCTTTTTTGCCTCGGCGTAAATTTTTCTTATTTGGCTTAAATCCAGTATTTCAATATTTCAGACGCGCTGGCAACAAGGAGACGGCATTGGCCCAGTGAATGAATGGTCCATTGGCCTGGTTTTAAAACGATTTGTAAAGCCTCGCGGCAGCGAAGTTGCGGAAGAAATTTATTCCACCAGGGAGAGGGGATGATATCTGAAATTTTTACCTCTACGGGAAGCCAGGGTTTTTTGTCTTTGGTGACCAGAAAATCGATTTCTTTTTTTTCTTTATCTCTTAGATAGGACAATTCAAATAAACCTTCACCTGTGTCAGTCCAGTAATGGCAGAGCTTTAAAAGATGGCAGGCGATCAGGTTTTCAAAACGGCTGGCCGGATTTTCGATTTCGCTCCAGTCCCAGAGATAAATTTTTCCTTCTTTTTTGAGAGAGCGGACGATGTGATTGTGATAAGGTTTAATCTCAAACAGATAATAAAGTTCTTTTAAAAATGCTAGCCATCGCCCAATCGTTTGAAGGCTGACCTCCAGGTCTTCTCTGAGGGAGCTCATGCTGAACAGCGATCCGACCCGCTCAGGCAAAAGGGAAGCTAGCATTTCGATGCGGCTTAATTCCGGTATCCGGCTCAAATCACGCAAATCTTCGCGGATGACTTTTTCCACACGACCCATCCTCCAAAGGCGCGCTTTATTTTCGTTTTGAGAAAATAAGGGTTCCGGAAAGCCTCCAAATTTCATAAGCGATTCGAGATTGGCTTGGTCATTTTTTTTCCCGTTTAGAGACCTGGAAAATATACGGGAGATCATTGTTCTGGGATCTGCCGGATCCGTGGAAGTCATTTCCTTCAAAGAAAACGGATGAAGGCGAAAATGGTAATAACGCCCAAGAAGGCTATCCCCGCCTTTTTTATAAACGTTCAGTCTGGCGCTTCCTGTGACCAGGATATCGGCGGGTTTTTCCAGGGTGTCATAGACTCCCTTTAAGGTTCGTTTCCATGATTTTGCTTTGTGTATTTCATCCAGGATGATAAGGGGAACGCCGGACGAATGGACGGGAACGATTGTAGACGGGTTTTTAGTCCATATTTTGCGGAATTCATGCTGGTCCCAATTGAAGTAAGCTCCGGACGGCCTGTTTTCAAGAAGGAATTTGGCCAGGGTCGTTTTCCCGCATTGGCGGGGGCCTGAGACAAATGCCATTTTGTGACTTTCAAAACAAAACCGAAGGATCGAGCGGGTAAGGTAGCGTTCCTGCATTTGACCAAATTACCATAATATGGTAATTTGGTCAAGAATTAAAAGACAAAAAGGGGACAGCGCCCTTTTTATGAAAAAAACCTCTCAGCGGAGATTTGAAAGACGTTTTTTGATTCCATCCGGCATACGTCATTTTTCCGGCATACTTGCACAAACGGGATGTGGTGCAGCATTGCCTGGGTATTGAGATGATGAGAATCGACGCGGGTATCCGAGAGCTTGGCTTCCAGCAAAAGCCAGGGAACTTTATCTTTTAAGATCAAGAAATCCGTTTCTTCACCCGTTTTATTTTTTACGTAGTGGACCGAAAAGTTTTCGCCGCTGGCGTCCTGCCACAAGCGGGTCCGTGACAGAATTTCCACTGCCATATAATTTTCAAATCGCTTGGCTTCATCCGGCACCGCGGCCCAGTCATAAAGATAACATTTAGGCGCTTTAAGCAAAGATCGTTTGATGTTTTTTGAATAGGGATGAATTTTAAACGCCAAATAAAAATCCTCCAGGCGCCGGAGATAATTTTTGACCGTGGGGCCGCTGACCTGCAGGTGGGAGGCGATGGATGCCTCGGAGATATGACTGCCGGTCATTTCGGGAAGAAGCCTGTAAAGATCATATAAATATTCTTTATCCAGGATGCGTGTCAATTCGCCGACATCTTCTTTAATGACGGTGTCGGTGTAATCGTTTCTCCACTTTCTGGCGAATGCGTCCGATTGCCGTAAAAAAGGCTCCGGAAAGCCTCCATATTTTAGCAAATCGCCCAGGATACGAGCCGATTCTTTTTGCGGTTTTTCCATTTTTGATCGTATAAATTCAAGCGCCGTTGCGGGAATTTTGGATGGGTCGTTGGTCGAATTTGGCTTCGCGAAAAATTCGCACAAGGACAGGGGTCCCAGCCTAAACGTAAAATACCTGCCGGACAAGCTGTCTCCAGCCTTTTTGAATATTTCAAGTTTTGCGGAGCCTGTCACGATAAAACGGTAGTCTTCGGCCGTTGCGTCAAAAAGCCCCTTAACGATGTTTTTCCATTTAGGCAGTTTATGGATTTCGTCAAAGCAGACCCACTGAGGGTAAGATTTTGGAGGCGAATCTTCGGTAAAGAATAATTCGTTTGATTTGTAGCGGTTACGGACCTCTCTCAGGTCCCAGAGATAGTATAAGTAAGGAGATTTTTGTTTTTCAAGAAATTTCTTGGCAAGGGTGGTTTTTCCGCATTGGCGTGGGCCCGTGATAAACCGCATTTGTCGTCCCCAGGCATCGGAAAAAGCCACATGTTCCAGAACTCGCTGTATCATGATAGAAATCTAACATATTCATATATAATAGTCAAACTAAAATAAATATATATTTAATAAAGTCACCGTACCCCGTCCCAATCCTTCAAATTCGGTAAAAGGGGACAGCGCCCTTTTTTGGGTTTTATGCATGTAAAAAAGGGCGCTGTCCCCTTTTTTGGAAGCCGGTTCGCTGGCTTTGATCGAGGCCAAAGCTTCGTGAATCGTGACATTGGATATGGCGGCACCGAATATTTTTCCTAAAAATGTCTTATTTGATGAATTAATTGTTTGCCCTTCCTGGAAATTTGTTATAATGTCTCTATTCCGGTTTATTTCCGCACATTATTATTGAGAAGGAGTTTGTATGTCCCTAAATAAGATGGTTAAAAAAGTTCTTTTATCATTCGCATTTTTTGGGTTCACGGCAAAAGAAGCTTTCTCCGCAAGCGTCGGGGAAATGGCGCAGCAAACGGCCGGAAAGGCCACGACGTTGTGGGATTTGCTGGTTTCCGGCGGACCTTCCATGATTTTCTTGGGCCTTCTTTCAATGGCCGCGACCGCGCTTGTGATTTATCATTTCATTCAAATAATCCCTCATAAATTGACGCCTCCTGATTTTATTGAAAACCTGCTTTTCCTTCTGGATAAAAAGGAATACGAAAAAGCGGTTTCCGTTTGCCGCCAGCAGGAAAATATGATTTCCGCGATCGCTCTCAAAGGTCTTCAGAAGATTTCCAAAGGAAAAAGTGTGGTGGAGGAAGCGGTTCAATATGAGGGCAAGGCCCGTATCGAGAAGCTCTGGCAAAATTTGACCTATCTTGGGGATATCGCGGTGATCGCGCCGCTTTTGGGTCTTTTGGGCACGATTTTGGGTATTATTGAAGCGTTTGGCTACTTTAAGGCGGTTTCGATTCATCCGTCGATTTTAACGGCCGGGTTGGCCAAAGCCATGGTGAATACGGTTTTTGGCTTGGTGATTGCCGTGCCTTGTTTGATTTTTTACGCTTATTTTCGCGGAAGACTGACTTTAATCACCACTAACGCCGAACGTGCCGCGTCCGAAATCGTCCACGCGATTACCAAGTGACAATAAGCATTGTCATCCCTAAAGTATTGTCATCAAAGTATTGTCATCCCCGCGAATGCGGGGATCAAGTTGATTCCCGCTAAAAACGTGCGGGAATGACAGAGGAGGATTTGAATGATTAATTTCAAGCGTAACAGCTACGTAAAAGAGCTTCCGGCGGTTCAATTGATCCCGCTGATTGATATTTTGTTCGTTATCCTGTCTTTTTTTATGGCCATGTTTTTGCATTTTAATTTTGAATCCGCTTTGGATATTTCCGTGCCTACGGCCAGTTCTGTCACCGAAGCGCCTGTTCCGTCCCAGGAAATCATCATCAATGTTCAGCGAGACGGGATGATTGTGGTGGGACAGAAGAGCATGGATTTGAGCGAGTTGGATCCGATTCTCCGCCGTGCCGCGCAAATTTCACCCAAACAGGCCGTGATTGTGCGAGCGGATCAGAAAACGTACCATGAAAGAGTTGTCCAGGTTCTAGACGTTTGCGCAAAAGCGGGTATATGGAATATTTCCTTCGCCACCACAAAAGAACGATAGGTCTTATTTTTGCAGGCATTTTATTCGCCACCTTTGATTCCGGCGCGTTCAGTGCGGACAAAAAGACGAATCGAGCCGGTTTAACCGACGCGCTGCAAACCCAGCAGCCCAACCTCGATTTCGCAAATGGTCTTTACGCGCGGAAAATGTACGGCCCCGCCATCGCGGAATACGAGAAATTTCTCAAGCATAACCCGGATTCTCCGGACGCTTCTTCCGCGCGTTTTCGTTACGCGGACTCTCTTTATTTCTCAAAGGATTACGCCGCCTCGATCGCGCATTTCGATTTATTTTTAAAAGAGCACCCTCAAGACAAGCGCACGCCAGTGGCCACATTCCGGCTGGGTACCGCTCGTTTTTATCAGGGCAATTTGCCGCGAGCCATCCGCACCTTTGTCAGGCTTTCCAAAACAGCCGAAGACCCTTTGATCCGTTATGGCGCCAAATTCTATCTCGCCAAATGCATTGAACAAAAAGGAAGAAATGAAGCGCGCGCTTTGAGCATTTATGAAAAGATTGTCCAGGAAAACCCGCAGAATGAGTACGTTTCTTACGCTGGCATTGCGATTGGTGACTCTTACATTAAGTCAAAAGATTATGAGCACGCGCTTATCGGTTATCTTGCCGCCGCTTCGAATGAAAATCCCGCAGAATTATCCAGGCAGTCCAAATTCAAAGTCGCGGAAATTTATTTCATTCAAAAAGATTTCAGTTCCGCCGCTTCTTTTTATCAGCGTGTATTTGAAGGGCCTTCTTACGGCCAGGAAGATGATTTGAAAGGAAAAGCCT
>JAHFFM010000141.1 GCA_023247935.1 Candidatus Omnitrophota bacterium
AAATAATAAAAATGAACATGGTGTTGAAATTGAGTACCATCATCAAAAAAAAACCGGCGGCCACGGGAAGCATAGCCATAAAAATGAGGTTCTTGGTCAAAACCGGCGCGGCCACAAGCGTTACCAAGCCAAGCAATACGGCACCCAGAAGCGACATAACGATTAAACCAACGTTCACATTCTCTCCTTAACGTTCGACGGACATTTCTTCATTTATTGTTTCCATCCCATAGCTTCGTCAAAACGCAGAATTCGTTCTTTTAAAATCACTTCTCTTTCCCTGCCCGATACGCCGCTATCCAATAAGTTTTGAAATTTCGTCCGGAACTCGGGGTAATTCTTCCTGGTGTCTTCCAGCAAATAGGTTACCCTCGCCGAACTGTCCCGAACCCCTTTGAGCAAATCCTCAAAAGCAGGCGCCTCATACTTCCAGCCGGAACGGTCATACGCGTCCGCCAACAACCTCACAAACAAAACTTTAAATCCATTGTCCTCAAAAGGCCCGCGGCTATTCTGAAAACGACGGTAAGTGCCGATCACGTAATTAAAATGCACAAATCCCCAATCTCCTTGATGCCGCTGTATTTTGGACGGCTCCGTCAAACATTGGGGCAAAAAAGTAATGTCAAACGTGTGCGGCTTTCCGCCGGCCAAACCATCATGCCCGCGATGCTGCCAAGGCTTGAAACTTCTCACCCATTCCATATCCAGCATAATTTCCCAAGTGGAGGTCAGATAAGAAAAACCGTTTTCACGGTACCAGGCATCCCAAGCCTCGTTTAAACCTAAGAGCGCGTACCGGTTTTTGAAGCAGCAACCGTAATGTTCTTCCAGAAAATCTTTTTTCGTGATAAACAGATCCGCGTCATGCCATAAAAGATAGCGGGTTTTTACGGCATTGCAGCCGCGAATAAATTGAAGCCAGCAATTCAGATGCGGATTGTTCATTTTTTTGGTCATAAAAAATTCGGGTTGGTTCAAAAGGGCCAATTTCATCGGGCTCTTGGTCCATTTTTTCTGAAGCGATTCAAACAGAGGCATGAATCCCGGAGGAATGTTGTCCGGCACGACAATCACTTCCGATAAATGGCCGGAATCCTGTGAAGCGCATTGCTCCATCGCGATTTGCATGAAAACCGGCAAGTCTCCGGGCACCATCAATAAAATGGAATAGCCGGAGTTTAGTTTTTTGGGAACTTTGTTCCAACGCGAATAACATGCTTTCCAAAATAAATTTTTATTCATGATTTTTCGGACAAAGCTCCTCATACAAATCCGTGAATGCTCCGGCGGTCTTTTTGATATCGAACCGGCTTTGACACAGTCTCGCGCCCTCTTCTCCCAAGCGGTCATGAAGCGCCTTATCCAGCAAAAGCCTGGTCACGGCTTCGCCCCAACCGTCTTTTGAAAAAGGGTCGCAAAGCAGCGCATCCACGCCGCTATGAAAAACGTCACTGTTGCAGCCCACCTCCTGCGACGTCACCACCGGCACCTTCATACTCAAAGCTTCAAGAATTGAAATAGAATGAAGCTCCAAAAAAGAAGGCAAAAGAAAAACATCCGCGATGCTCAAAAGTTCAGGAATATCTTCATAAAAACCCAAAAATTTCACGTGACGCTCGAGCTTCCGCGCATGCACGCTCGCGACCAAAGCCGTTTTCAAAGGTCCGTCGCCAGCCACTAGAAAAATCACGTGAGGCACTTTATTCAAAACTTCCGCGGCGATATCCAGAACCCTGTCGATATTTTTTTCAGCTGAAATTCTGGCAGGAATCAAAACAACCTTATTTTCGGACATTAATCCCAAACGCAACCTCACCTCTTGCGCATCATAGGTTTTTCTTTCCAGCGGAATGCCGTTATGGATTTCCCGGATACGGCCGGCCGGGTAAAAACCATGTTCCAAAAGATACTCCTTATTTTGCGCCGTCAAAACCACCACGCGGTCGGACATTCCTTTGAAATATTTGATGAACCGGTACTGATAAACACTGCCTTTGCGGCGCGTGAATTCCTGCCATTCCATGTAACGAAAATCATGCACATGCTCCACTACGCGGCAGCCGGAAAGCTTCGCGGCCAGACAACCCCAAACATGCGCGTTAAAATTATGGGTATGAACGATATCAATTTTTTGTGAAATCAAATAGCTTCTTAATTTCAAAATGATCGCCAGCGTCGCCAGGCTTTTGATCTTATGGTCATTTTCCGCATACCGGAAAAAACGGAGATTTTCTCTCCGAAACCTGTCTTCGATTTCGCCTCCCTTTGAATACGCCACGTGGTTCTCCACACGAGCCGGGTCCATGGCTTTAATCAAATTCAAAAGGTTTGTTTCCGCGCCTCCTAAATTAAAATTCTTAATGATATGCAAAACCTTTAGGGGCTTCATGACTTTTCAAAAATCCCGCGAATTCCTCGCAATCCGGCCTTGAATTTTTCCTTTTTATCCTGAGTTCTCTTAAAAAGAAATTCAAAAAAATCCATAACCGCCATCCCTGAAAAAGAATAGGCCAGGATAAAAGAAGCAAAAAAACCTTTGCCTTTAAATTTTTTCACCACGTAGATTTCATTTTTAATTGCCATGCTTTTCAGTTGAGCTTCGCTCAAACGGCTCACCGTGGAGTAATTGTGAAAAAGTTTCGCGTCCGGCACCATCAACAGCCTGCCCTTTTTCGAAATCCGGTAGGAAAACTCGGCGTCTTCACGGTAACTGTAACCTTGAAACCATTCGTCGAATTTTTCATTTCCGACCGCAGTTTTCTTAAAATTCATGTTGCATCCGGGCAGCATTTCGACAAAACAAACGCTATTGATTGTTTTTTCGGTGATCGGATATCCCAGTCCGGATAAAGTCATCCGGCCGCCGTAATGGTTCACCAGAAAAAAATGGTTCAAAAAACGGCGAAACGGCCACCTCCATCCGTCCATGGGATTTTTGACCTGGGTGTTTCCACTGATCCCCGCCGCGTCCGGATATTTTTTCCAAGCATCCAGAATGCGCTCAAAATAATCGGCAAAGAGCACGATATCATCATCGAGAAAAGAAAGGATATCGCCTTTGGCCAGACTTAATCCGCGGTTACGCGCTTTGACCAGGCTTTTTTCTCCCTGAAAATAATAATGCAGCCTTTTTTTGAGAGACGCAACCGCGCTCATCTCTTCCGTCACCCGCTTGGTCAAACCGTCAGGACTCTGATCAATAATCAAAATTTCATCCGGCATGCGCGTTTGAATCGCCAGCGATTCCAGAGCGGCCTTCACGTCTTCCGGGCGATTCATGGTTGCGATAATGACGCTGATAGACAAAATTAGCTCCTCAAAAATCTTTTGGTCCGGCGGCGGCTAAATCTGCCGAACGTGACAATCCGTACCGTTTTCTTAAAAGATCGCCATAAAAAATTCCCGAATCCGGAAGGGCTGAGAGAGGCCGCAAGGCCTCGAAAGTAATAGGTAAAAGCCTGCGCTTTTTTGTTCATCTCAAATGAAAGATCGCCCAGCATAAAATTACAATCCGCGATGGCCGCGTCGTAAATCGGCTGGCATTTTTCTTTTTCGATGAGGTCGCGGCCGATCAAACCCGCCGTCGTGAGCGCCTGCAAATGCAGTAAAAACATGGTGAAAACGTCCGCGCTGATATTCGTGGTATGCGTGCGCTTGTACATCAGGATGTCCTCGCAAAGCACAAAATTCGTACTCAGCGCACATTGGAACCAATAGAGATAATCTTCGCAAATTCTCAATCCTGTTTTGAAAAATCCCACTTTTTCAATCAGCGACTTTTTCAAAACAACGGTCGAGGTGGTGCCGATGTAATTTTCTCTCAGAAGCAGCAAAAACGGGTGTGCTTTGAGGGGCGCGTCAAAATTCATGCGGCTATAATTCCGCAGATGTTTAAAATGATTCGCGATTCTCCGCCCCAAATGCCCATATCTTACGGCGTAGTTGCACGCGACTAAATCCACATCCGGGTATTTTTCAAATATTTCAACCTGCCTTTGCAGCTTGTTTTTGAACCAAATATCGTCATGATCCAAAAAGGCGACGGCATCTCCGGTGGCCATTTTCATTCCTGTATTCTTAGGGGTGGAAGGCCCGCCGCTTTGAGGAATGCGACGCACGATGATACGGTCTTCATAGCTTTTCAAAATTTCGGCGGTTCCGTCCGTGGAACCGTCGTCAACCACGATAATTTCATGCGCGGGATAAGTTTGCGCAAAAACGCTCTCAAGTGTTTTCGCTAAATACTTTTCTCCGTTATACACCGGAATCACGACGCTGATTTTCATGATTTCCACATCGCCAGTAATTTATCCGTTTCATTTTTTAAATTAAATTCGGCAAAAACTTTTCTGTAACCATTTTCGACAAACGTTTGGGAAAGCTGGGGATCCTCAAATATTTTCTGAATGCGGTCAGCCAATTGAGCCTCATTGCCGGATTCCACCAAAAAACCGCTTTGGCCGTCCTCAATAAGCTCTGGAATGCCATTGATGCGCGTCGCCACCACCGGTACCTTCAACGCCATCGCTTCCATCAAAGACACCGGAATCCCTTCGGTATGACTCGAAAGCGCTTTCACGCGCGAGTTTTTTAGATGTTCAAATACTTGCAACTGGGTTTGATTCCCCAGAAGCTTGACGCGATTTTCGAGACCCAATTGACGGATCATCCCTTCGAGAGCGGGCCTTAAATGCCCTTCGCCGGCGATTTTGCACTCAAATTCTACCCCGCGATCCATAAGAATTTTACAGGCTTTAAGAAGAATATCCAAAGATTTATCCTCATGCAGCCTTGCCGCGCAAAAAATCAAATGGCTCTTGGGCAAAAAGGAAACATTTTCCGGAATCCGGTCAAAATCAACTCCGCAATGTATCACCGTGACGTCCGATTCATTCACTCCCAACTTATCCACCAAATAACGTTTATTGTAATTTGAAATCGTGACATGTTTTTTAGCCAAACGGGACTTCAAGGGAAAATTTGGCGCGGGAAAATCAAAAATATCATGCATGTGCGTGGTGAACGAAAAAGTATCCCCCGACAAAACCGAATACAACATGGCTAAATTCGATGAATCGTCGCCATAATGCGCATGCACATGGTCCGGATTTCTCTGATGAATCAGTACGGTGTCATAAAGACCCAGAAAAAATTGTTTCCGGATCTTGCTTCCATGGGCAATCACAAGAGACCAGGCGCGCAAATAACCCATGGGT
>JAHFFM010000142.1 GCA_023247935.1 Candidatus Omnitrophota bacterium
CCGTTCGACTTGCATGCCTAATCCACGCCGCCAGCGTTCGTTCTGAGCCAGGATCAAACTCTCCGTAGAGAAGTATTGACCCTAAGATCGCTCGCTCGGCTCCGCACATCATGACAAAGAACAAAAAAGCTATAAAGAAAACAATGCCCTCATTGAGGGCCGCTCAATCTAATTGAATGAGTTCAAGATGTCAAGAAAGAATTTTTGAATTTATTTGAAGCTTACCCTGAAGACGCGCTCATCCTATAGACTTCGGAATATCTTGTCAACACTTTAGTTCATTTTTTTGTTTTTTTATTCCACGGTTACGGATTTCGCTAAATTCCTGGGTTGATCGACATCCCGATTATTCAAAACCGCCACATGATAAGCAAAAAGCTGAAGGGGAACGGCTGTTAAAATAGGAGAAAACATTTCCGAAGTATTGGGAACAGAAAAAACCTGATTTGAAAGCTTTGCCACTTGTTTGTCCCCTTGGGTGGCAAGGGTAATGATGATTCCCCGGCGCGCCTTAATTTCTTCGATGTTACTCAGCATTTTTTCATACGTTTTAGAGCTCTCGGGGCAAATACAAATGACCGGCTGGCGGTTGTCAACGAGGGCAATGGGGCCATGCTTCATTTCACCGGCAGGATAACCGTGGGCATGCGCGTAAGTGATTTCTTTTAATTTAAGGGCGCCTTCAAGCGCATTCGGGAAATTGTAGCCTCGGCCAAGATAAAGGAAGTTTTTCTTGCCGTATAAAGTTTTAGCGCAACGGACCACGGCGGCTTCCTGATGAAGCGTTTCCTTTATTTGGGAAGGCAAACGCAGCATTTCTTGAAGCCGGCTTTTCATTTTAAGGAGAGAAAATTGCTTTTTGCGGCAGGGATGAATCCCTGCAAGATAAAGAGTAAAAAGAGCAATCACCGTCAGTTGGGCCAAATAAGCTTTGGTGGAAGCCACGCCGATTTCAGGTCCGGCATGCGTATAAATCACGCCATCGGCTTCGCGCGCGACCGTACTTCCCACCACATTCACAATCGCAAGCGTCAACGCTCCCTTGGCTTTCGCTTCGCGCAGCGCCGCCAGGGTGTCGGCGGTTTCACCGGATTGAGTGACCAAAACCACTAAATCCCTTTTATCCACGGAGGGGTCTTCATACCGGAATTCGCTTGAAACGGTAGCCTCCGCCGGTAAATCAAGACACTCGCCCATCATATAATTGCCTACCAGGCCCGCATGATAAGCAGTCCCGCAGCTTACAAAGTGAACTTTCCGTATCTGTTTTAGCCGTTTCGTGAGTTTTCTATCGAGAGTATCAAAATGAATCCGTTTGTTTTTAACATGGGATGCCAGAATGCTTTTGACGACAGCCGGCTGCTCATTGATTTCTTTGAGCATGAAATGCGGGTATCCGCCTTTTTGGGCTTTCGAAACATCCCACCGGACCGTCACTGAGGTTCGCTTGACGAGCTTTCCAGAGGAAGAAAAAATGCGGACCTGGGCAGGCGTGATTTCTGCGTATTCTTCGTCTTCCAAATAAATCACACGACGGGTGTAAGGAAGAAGCGCCGTCACATCACTAGCGACAAAGTTTTCCCCTTTTCCCAACCCGATGACCAGCGGATTGGAACGCTTGAAGGCCACTATTTTGTCGGGTTCGTCTTGAGCAATGACAACAAACGCAAAGTAACCCCGCAGTTCCTTGACTGCCTTGCGCACCGCTTCCAAAAGATTTCCTTTTCCATAAAAATGGCCGATTAAATTGCCAGCGACTTCGGTATCGGTTTGAGAGGCAAAACGGATTCCTTTGCGTATCAACTTTTCTTTTAGCGAGGCGTAATTTTCGATAATGCCGTTATGGACGATGGCAATACGATGGGTAAAATCCAGATGAGGGTGGGCATTGAATCGCGAGGGCTCGCCGTGGGTGGCCCAACGGGTATGGCCGATTCCTATTTTCGCGGAAACAGCATGGCGTTTGAGCTCTTCTCTTAAACGTGAGAGTTTCCCTTTTTCTTTCACGACAAACAAATGCTTGCCGCCATGATTCAGGCAGGCGATGCCCGCGGAATCATAGCCGCGGTACTCCAATCTTCCGAGCCCCTCCATCAGCACAGGCACCGCGTTTCGATGCCCGGTGTACCCCACAATGCCGCACATGAGAAAGTCTCCTATTCGTTGGGGGGAATTATACCTTCTAGAAAGTATTTTTGACAGCCCAATTCAAATCTACTATCATGCGTTTCATGATTTCCTTTAAAACTCTGTTGCAAAGCGCCCTTGCTAAAAACAGAAGGCGTCACTTCTTTATTAATAAACCCCTTCAAACCCGTTACATGATTTACATCACGCTTATTCTCTGCATGGTCGCGGCCGTCATTATCATCAGTCTTTATTTCGGAATCTGGGGGGGCGTACTGGACGCTTTCTCCGACACCCAAATCCGGGAAGACCTTTTGATCGCGACCCGCTTGACTCAATATGAAAACGCCCGCGTTCCTCAAGAGACTGCTCTTGCCCCTTCCGCCCTGACTTTTTTCAAACAGGCCGAAAAATTAAGTCTCCGGCAGCGTGAGATTTTCAAATCCATTCTGGACCAGACCAACAAAAAACTTCTGATCTCCTTGCTCGTCCTGCTTGGGTTTATCGCCTGGGGGTCTATTTTTCTCTCTCATAAAATCGCCGGGCCACTTTACCGGTTTGACGCCACCCTCCAAGGGATCAAAGAGGGAAATCTTGCGATGCGTATTCAACTCCGGAAATTCGACGAAGCCCAATTTCTCTCGGACCGTTTTAATGAAACCATTGAAACCCTGGATTTTACCTTTGCCCGTCTTAAAAATATTATCCGCGAAAATGAGGCAAATCCTGAACACATGAAAACCCGGCTCCGGGAGGAACTTTCCAAGATTAAAACCAGTGCGGAAGAATAATTTTTTTCGCGGGACCTGGCTTCTCCTCGTTTTCGTTCTTCTCCAAACCTTGCCGGCCGTTTTTGCCGCGCCGCTTTCAAGCGAGGACACTGAGCTCCTCACCACGATTCAAAAAGACACCCTTCAGTATTTTCTCAAACGCTCGGATAAAAGTACCGGCCTGACCCGCGACTCGTCTCAAAGCGGATCACCGGCCTCCATTTCTGCGACCGGTTTTTCTCTTGCCGCGATTGCGATCGGACAATCGCATGGCTGGATTCCCGCAGATTGGTCGCGCGACTATTTAAAAAAAACCCTCAAAACCCTGCTTCACCGCGCAGAACATCACAAAGGTTTTTTTTATCATTTCCTGGACGCTCGGAACGGAAAACGCATCTGGATGTCAGAGGCGTCTTCTATTGATACCGCCCTGCTCGTGGCCGGCGCGCTTGTCGCGGCCCAGTATTTCCCCGGAACGGAGATCGAAAAAATGGCTTGGGAAATTTACCGCCGCGTGGACTGGCCGTGGATGATGAACGGGCGATTGCTGATCTGCATGGGCTGGACGCCCGAAACCGGGTTCCTTCCTTATTATTGGGATATGTACAACGAGCATTTGATCCTGCAGGCCCTGGCGCTGGGCTCCCCCACGCATCCCGTCCCCCTCGAAGCCTGGAACGAATGGCGCAGACGTGAAGAAACTTATAATGAAAAGAAAATTGTTTATTCCTACTCAGGCAGTCTTTTCACTTATCAATTTCCTCACGCCTTTATCGATTTTCGCGGCTTGAAAGACAATGATATTAATTATTTTGAAAACTCTAGAAAAGCTTCCCTGGCCAACCGGGAATACTCCCTGTCCTTTCGCTCTCAACACAAAAGTTATTCCGAAAATTCCTGGGGCCTCTCAGCCTCTCTGGGGCCTGGCGGGTATAAAGCTTACGGGGGGAAACCAGGCGAGGGCCTGCAGGATGGGACCCTCGCGCCGTATGCCGTGATTGCTTCGCTCGTTTTTACTCCGGAAGAGTCTTTGGCTGCCATCCGCTTTTTTTATCAAAATTACGCCAAAGACCTTTATGGGTATTTCGGTTTCAAAGACGCTTTTAATCTGGATAAAAAATGGTGGGCTGAGGAATACTTGGGAATCGATCAGGGAATCAGCTTGCTGATGCTGGAAAATTTTTTGAACGACGGGGCTGTCTGGAAAAAATTCATGCATCTTGAACCCATCAAGCGCTGGATCGAATTGTGCGGGCTACGGCGGGACGGGGCAACTACTTCGGTTTCATGAAACGAATCGCCAGCCGGGCCGCCCTTTGGGCGAGCCGCGCCTACTCTTTTTTCATAAATCGAATTGTTAGGCGAGCCGCGGTTTCTTCGATCACTTCCGGCATTAAATAAGTCCCTTGTTCGATCTCGGCTTTGATTTCCTGGAGCCTGCCCATGTTGGGCTCGAGCTCAAACGGGATTAACTCCGCAAATTTATGAACTTCCCGCCACAGTTTTTCCTCTTCGGAGTTCTGTATGGCGGGTTTTTCGATTCGAATTTTACGTCTGTTAGGCACTACGCACCCTATTTCCATAATCCCATTAAAGGCATCCTTTTGTTTTTCCCCTGAGCAGGGGAAAACGTATTTTTCTTATTAGGATTATCGGCGTGCCGAAGCAAAACTTAATGAAGAATGGGAGAAAGAAGAGGCTCGCGCCCCCTTCTTTTATTCAGGAATGCAGGAATGATCGATGGAATCGAGGGTTAGGCTTCGAGTGTGATCTCCCCGGCTTTGCGCATCAAGTGAGAGCGCAGGCGCGTAATCACCTTGGTATGAATTTGGCAAACCCGGGACTCTGAAACATCCAGGATTTCGCCGATTTCACGCAAGGTGAGGTTTTCATAATAATAGAGAACGATCACGAGCTTTTCTTTTTCCGGCAACTCATTGATGGAGCCGGCCAGAAGCTCTTTGACTTCATTTTGGTGGACATACTGAAACTGGTTCGTGACCAGCGAATCTTCGATGGTCTGCAGGCGTGAAATCGGCTTATTGCCTTCGTCATTCTGCCAAACCTCGTCCAGCGACAAAAACGTGGTGGAATTCAGTTCGCTGTAAATCGAGTTCAGGTCATCGGTCGAAATCCGCAGCGATTTGGCAAGCTCGGTATCCGTCGCGATGCGGCCGTATTTTTCCTCGAGTTCCTTGCACTTTTTATCGATTACACGGGCCTTTTTGCGGCAAACTCTCGGCGCCCAGTCAAGCTAGCGGAGCTCATCCATGATCGAACC
>JAHFFM010000143.1 GCA_023247935.1 Candidatus Omnitrophota bacterium
TATTCAAGACGGACTCATCACTCTCGACAAAAACCAGGCTCATCATGCAAAAAAAGTACTTCGTTTAAAGCCGGGCGAAATTGTTGAATTGCTGGACGGGCAGGGCGGTTTATTCAGGGGTCTTGTCTCATCTTTAGAAAATCAAAGTGTTTCCATAAAAATTTTAAACAGTATCAACCAGTCATCTTCGTCCGTAGAATTAAGTTTGGCCGCCAGCGTTATTAAGCCGGAGCGGATGGAATGGATGCTTGAGAAAAGTTGTGAATTGGGGGTAAAGGAATTTATTCCGATTCTTACGCAGCGCGTTGTGATTCATTTGTCTGCGGAAAGATGGAAATCCAAGCTCCAACGTTGGCGCCGTATCGCGGTTGAAAGCTGCAAACAATGCGGCCAGAGTTTAACGCCCGTAATTCATGAGCCCGCTGACTATTCAAATCTAATAAAGGATTTTAAAAAATTCGACTTGGTTTTAATTCCGACACTGAATCAAAAAAGCCGTTTTTTAAAAGAAGCTTTAGAATCCAAAAAAAACGCTGGGAAGGTTTTGATTCTGATCGGTCCCGAGGGCGATTTTACCGGCGAAGAATCGAAAGAGGCGATAAAGGCTGGCGCTATCCCTGTCTCGTTGGGTGATTTGGTGATGAGGGCGGAAACAGCGGCAATTTATACGCTTTCCAGTGTCGGGTTTTTCTTTGCCAAATAAGATTGGGTGATAAATCTTAATTTTTTGTCTATTAACATTGACAAGGTAAAAGTTGGATGGTATACTCCCTAGACGTTTTTATCCGGGTGGGCCGAATCCGCAAAATATTGTGCCTGCCATGCTTTCATAATTCAATATATAGTTAGCTGATTTTAAACAAGAGGGCTCATGAAGGAACTTTTTTCTAAGCTCACATGGGCGGATTATATTGCCCTAATGGCCCTTTTAAGAGGTTTATACGTAGGGTATAAATCCGGTTTTTTTCAAGAGCTTCTAAGGGTGGCGGCATACGCCGTGACACTTGGATTGACTCTCTATTCGTATGGGTTTGTGGCGTCGTATTTAACGCTGCATACTTTTTTAAATGAATCCATCGCAAATGCGCTGGCTTTCGGCGGGGTGTTCATAGGGATTTATATCGCTATCAAAATCCTGCGAACCATCATTACGAAAATGCTGAAAGTTGGTGAGGGTGGCGCCATACAAAGATTTATCGGCGCGTTGACTGGCGGCGCCAGATGGCTGGTTTTGTTGAGTTTTTTCTTTTTACTTGTGGATAAAGCGCCGTTTTCAGAATTAAAGAACGACGTCCATGAGCGTTCTTTGACAGGGCCGTATATTTCGAAGGCAGCCCCTTCAATCATTGAATTTGTTTCGAATTTCACATCCAGCCTGGAAAAACGGGCGAGTAAAGGATGATCCCGGAAACAACGCTCAATCAGATCCAGGAGCGGGTCAACATCGCGGAAATAATCGGCGCTCGGGTGGACTTGAAACGCGCCGGAAAAAATTTTAAGGCCAATTGCCCGTTTCACCAGGAAAAGTCTCCTTCTTTCATGGTGAACCCAGACAAACAGATTTTTCATTGTTTTGGCTGCGGTGTCGGAGGCAATGTTTTTACGTTTCTCATGAAATTTGAGAAAAAAGATTTTCGTGAAGCCGTGGAAGTTCTCGCCAATCACGCGGGCGTGGAAATTCCGAAAGATAAAGTTGTTGATGCGGCAAAAGAAGCGCGGCAAAACGAATTGATCAAAGCGCATCGTTTGGCGTGCGAGTTTTATCAAAATGTTCTTTGGAAAGATAAAGTTTCTGAAAGGGTAAAGGCCTATTTAAAATCTCGAGGCCTCACCGAAGAAACCATCAAGGATTTTCAGATTGGTTTCGCGCCCGAAGCATGGGAAGCGCTAGGAACGGCCTTAAAAAAGGACGTGCCGGAAAAAATACTCGAGAAATCAGGTTTAATACTACCCGGGAAAGAGGGTAAGTATTACGACCGTTTTCGCAAGCGGATTATTTTTCCGATTTTGGATTCCAAAGGCGTTTGCGTGGCTTTTGGCGGCCGGGTGCTGGATGATTCACAGCCTAAATATTTGAATTCTCCGGAAACGGAAATTTACTCGAAAGGCCGCCAGTTGTACGGCCTGTATCAAGCCCGAAGCGTGATACGCGGAGAAGATTTTGTCATTGTAGTTGAAGGTTACATGGATGTGATCGGATGTCACCAGGCTGGCGTAAGAAACGTCGTCGCTTCGCTTGGGACGGCTTTAACCTCCGACCAGGCGCGTTTGATGAAACGTCATACATCTAATGCTTATATTTTGTACGACGCGGACGCGGCTGGCGAAACAGCGACTTTGAGAGGCTTGGAAATCCTCTTGGAAGAGGGGATGGAAGTCAAAATCGTTCGCCTGGCTGATGGGTATGACCCGGATTCGTTTATTTTAAAATTCGGCATCCCGGCTTTTCGTGAAGCGCTGAATGGCGCAAAAAATTTATTTGAATATAAGGTCGCTCTTTTAAAAACGAAATTCGCTTCGAATACGGTTGAGGGCAGGGTCAAGATTGCCAATGAAATGGTGGCTCTGTTCTCAAAGGTGAAGAATGAAATCCTGCGCGCCGCCTGGACTCAGGAGTTGGCTAAGGAATTGGGCTTGTCCGAGGCTGCCTTGAAAATGGAAATGGAAAAGACGGGGGCGTCAGAGAAGCCTGCTCAGCCATTTCAGCCGCAGATTCAAATTCGGCCCGCTGTTACAGGCGAGATAAGGACGGCGGAAAAAATTCTTATTGGTTTGCTGCTTGAACGGAAAGACTTCTTGCTAAAAGCCAGGGAGTTTTTAACCGTAGAAGATTTTAGACATCCGGCTTTGCGTAAAATTGCGCAAGAGATGCTTTTATCCGTAGAACCACCAACCTCCCTTTCCGGATGGATGGGTTTGTTTCGGGAGGATATCGAATCCGCTGAAATGATGGCGATGGCCGTGGCCGAAGCAGAAAAAGTTTCGTTTAAAGATAAAGCTTTTGAAGATTGTTTGCTTTGGATTGAAAAAACAAAAATTGAAGTTAGGCGCGAACAGCTGCAAGCTCAAATTGTGGATGCTCAGCGTATCGGCGATCGAAATAGGATTCATCAACTGTTGCAGGATTTTAGCGAACTGAATAGAGGAATGAAAAAAAGCCATGAAAAGAAATAAGACAAAAAACAAAAAAACGCCGAAAGCAAAAAAAGCATTTTTGGAAAAACCCGGTAAATCACCCAAAACACTGGTTAAAGATCCTAGTGAAACCTCTGCGTCCATCGTTGAAACAAAAGACGAAGGGGTAACCGATGTTAATCGTTTAAAACAGAAGACCAAAGGCATTGAAGAGCTTGTGGCTTTGGGCAAAGAAAAAGGTTTTTTGACATACGACGACATCAATAAGGCGCTTCCAGGGCATGTCAATTCTTCCGAGGAAATCGAAGAGGTTCTCGTGACTTTGTCTTCCCAGCAAATTGACG
The DNA here is from genome assembly GCA_023247935.1 of Candidatus Omnitrophota bacterium. Classification (GTDB taxonomy): domain Bacteria; phylum Omnitrophota; class Gorgyraeia; order 2-02-FULL-51-18; family 2-02-FULL-51-18; genus JAHFFM01. The sequence continues at coordinate 3,480 of JAHFFM010000143.1, forward strand.
TGGTTGATTCTGAAGATACGCCATCAAAAGATTCTGATCTGGATGATTCTGATAAAGATTCCGATTCCGAAGAAGCTCCTGAACAGGAACCCGAGAAGAAGGAAGAACCGGATCCGAACATCTCGCCCGCGCGTCTTGAGCAAATGGATGATCCGGTGCGGATGTATTTGCGGCAAATGGGGCAGATTTCGCTTTTAACCCGCGAAGAAGAGTTGGAATTAGCAAAACGCATTGAAGCTGATGAGCTCGAATTCCGCAAAACTATTTTTGAAACGGTTTATGCCCGCCAGTATATTTTTGATTTCACCGAGAAACTTTTAAAACATGAAGTCACGGTTGAGGAATATATCGACGAGGAATTCAAGCTTCGCGACAATAACCCCAGGACTTTAAAGCGTCTGGCGGTTCTGCAAAGAAAACTCAAAAACGCAAAGAAAAATACCAATGTCATAGATATTTTACTTCAATACCGGGTTGCGACGAACATCGTTGAAGATATTTTCAAGGATATTCGTCAGGCGGTTGTCCGTGTGGACAAAATAGACAGAGACATTGAAAAATTCCGTCGCAAACACGATCGCGCTTCCATTGGAAAGCTTTTAAAAGAGCGTCTTCAGGTATTGCGCGGCTTCAGCGAAAAAAATTACGAAGTTTTGAAAGAGTGCTACCAAAATATGCGCAAAAAAGAGACCAAGTATCAGAAGGCCAAGAAAGAGCTTGTTGAGGCAAATCTGAGACTCGTGGTCAGCATCGCCAAAAAGTACACCAATCGCGGACTTTCATTCCTGGATTTGATTCAGGAGGGGAATATCGGGTTGATGAAGGCGGTGGATAAATTCGAATATCAAAGAGGTTATAAGTTCAGCACCTACGCGACATGGTGGATTCGTCAGGCGGTAACCCGTTCCATAGCCGATCAATCACGCACGATTCGCATTCCTGTGCATATGACGGAAACCATCAATAAATTGATCCGTGTTTCCCGTCAGCTGGTTCAGGAAACGGGCAAGGAACCGACTCCCGAGGAAATCGGCCAGAGAATGCGGATGGGTGTGGAAAAAGTGCGAGAAATTTTAAAAATCGCGCAAGAGCCCATTTCTCTTCAAACTCCTATCGGGGATGAAGGGGATACACATTTTGGTGATTTTATTGAAGATAAGAGGGCGGTTTCTCCTTCAAGCGCCACAACCTACGCCATGCTAAAAGAACAGATGGATGACGTGTTAAAAACTTTAACGGACCGCGAAAGCAGGGTTTTAAAACTTCGCTTTGGCGTTACGGACGGTTATCCCCGGACTCTTGAAGAAGTGGGCTCTATCTTTAATGTGACGCGCGAACGCGTGCGTCAAATTGAAGCAAAGGCGCTTCGGAAACTGCGTCATCCCACCCGGTCCAGAAAGCTCAGGACTTTCCTTGAACTCGGAGCCGGAGAAGAAGTGGAGTTTTAAGGCTTAAAAAAAGGCACGCCAAAAAGGCACGCGAGGCCAATTCGCGTGCCTTTTTTTTGTGCCTATGCTACAATCTTTTTTCATGTTTTTCGGGCCTGTAGCTCAGTCGGTTAGAGCAGCTGACTCATAATCAGCGGGTCCCTGGTTCAAGTCCAGGCAGGCCCATTTTTGGGTTTTAGTTGCCTGGTTTCCGCCAAAGGCGGACCCGCCTCTGGCGGGCAAGTCCAGGCAGGCC
>JAHFFM010000144.1 GCA_023247935.1 Candidatus Omnitrophota bacterium
CGAACAGCAGGGCGATAGCAGTGGCCGTGATAAGAACGATGAGGAGTTCGGAATATTGAATATTGTGTCCCATAGCGTTAGATTAATGTTCCGTGTGAAACCCGTCAATTGTTATAATGGTGAAAAGGTGCCATTATGAATGCTTTATTTCTTTCTAGAATTCAGTTCGCGTTTACCATCGCTTTTCATTATATTTATCCTCCGCTAAGCATCGGGTTGGGGCTTATTTTAGTGGTGATGGAAGGGTTGTATCTTAAAACTAAAAACCCTTTGTACCATGACATGACCAAATTTTGGACCAAAGTATTTGGGCTCACGTTTGCTTTGGGAGTGGCGACGGGCATTGTGATGGAATTTCAATTTGGCACGAATTGGGCCGTGTATTCCCGTTATGTGGGCGATGTGTTTGGCTCGGCGCTTGCTGCTGAAGGCATTTTCGCTTTCTTTTTAGAATCAGGTTTTCTGGCCATTCTTCTTTTTGGCTGGGACAAAGTGAAGCCGCCGGTTCATTTTATTTCAACCATTTTAGTGGCTTTTGGCGCGCATTTTTCGGCAATTTGGATTGTGGTGGCCAATTCATGGATGCATACGCCGGCAGGATATCGTTTGGTGGGTGAGGGTGTGAACCGCCGCACGGAAATCACGGATTTTTGGGCCATGGTGTTTAATCCTTCTGCCGTGAATCGAGTGATGCATGTGTACATGGGTTGCTGGCAGGCGGGGGCCTGGCTTGTGGTCAGTGTCAGCGCTTATTATCTTTTAAAGAAGCGGCATCTGGATTTCGCGAAAAAGTCGATTCAGATCGGACTTCTGGTGGCGCTTGCGGCTTCGATCGGACAGCTGGCTACGGGTGATTCAAGCGCGAAAGGGGTAGCCAGGTATCAACCGGCAAAACTCGCGGCGTTTGAAGGCCATTATGACGAAAACGCTCCGGCTCCCATGTATTTGGGCGGATGGGTGAATGAAAAAGAAGAAAGGGTGGAAGACGGCGTGAAAGTGCCGGGCGCTTTGAGTTTTCTTCTTTATGGGGATATGAACGCGCCTGTTCGCGGCCTTAAATCTTTTCCCAAAGATGAGCGCCCGCCCGCGAACGCGGTTTTTCAGGCTTTTCACGGAATGGTCGCGATTGGCATCGCTTTAATTGCACTCAGTATTTTAGGATGCCTGTTTCTTTGGAAAGGAAGGCTGTACCGTTCGCCGTTTATTTTGAAATGTTGTGTGCTCAGCGTGCTCGGTCCTCAAATTGCCAATCAAATCGGCTGGATGGCCGCGGAAGTGGGGCGTCAGCCTTGGATCGTGTACGGTCTTTTAAAAACCAAGGACGCGTTTTCGAAAAATGTGCCGGCTAGCCATGTTTTGGCATCGCTTATTTTATTTGGGCTTGTTTATCTTTTGCTTTTTACGCTGTTTATTTATTTGCTGGATCAAAAAATCAAACATGGGCCCGAAGAAACGGACTTGGCCGGGACGGGCCGTGCGGAGCTTTAGAAAATGTTTGGATTAGACCTGAACGTAATTTGGTTTTTGCTGGTCGGTATCCTTTTTACGGGCTATGCCATTCTGGATGGTTTTGATTTGGGTGTGGGCGCTTTGCATCTTTTCACCAAGACGGACCAGGAGCGCCGTATCATGCTCAATTCCATCGGCCCCGTATGGGATGGAAATGAGGTATGGCTGGTCACTGCGGGAGGCGCCTTGTTCGCCGCGTTTCCCGATGTGTATGCCACGGTGTTTTCCGGATTTTATCTCGGATTTATTTTGTACGTGATGTCGCTTATTTTCCGCGCGGTGGCTATTGAATTTCGCAGCAAACAGCCCATGAAATGGTGGCGTGATTTTTGGGATATCAGCTTCAGCGTTTCCAGTATTCTTTCGAGTTTTTTAATCGGGCTGGTTTTGGGAAACATCGTATGGGGTGTCCCTCTGGACGCTGAAAAAAATTTCACAGGATTCTTTTTAAATTTATTCCATCCTTATTCGCTTTTATTGGGAGTTACCACCACCGCTCTTTTTATGATGCATGGCGCTATTTATGCGGTGCTCAAAACGGAAGGTTCGCTTCATGAAAAAATCAGAGGCTGGGTGAACCGCACGATCATTTTTTTTATTATTTGTTACGCCGCGACGACCATGGCTACTTTACTTTATGTGCCGCATATTACGGAAGCCGTCCGCCGCCAGCCTTTGTTTTTTATTTTAGGAATTTTAAATATGCTGGCTATCGCCAATATTCCGAGGGAGATTCACCGGCGAAATGATTTTTTAGCTTTTCTGTCGTCTTGCGCCTCCATCGCGGCGCTTCTGGCGTTGTTTGGAGTGGGGATGTTTCCTGATTTTGTATATTCTAATCCTCATCCCGAATACAGCTTAAATCTATACAATGCCGCTTCCTCGCCAAAGACGCTCAAGATTATGCTGGTCATCGCGATGATCGGCGTTCCTCTGGTTTTGTCTTACACCGTATGCATTTACTGGATCTTTAGGGGTAAAGTGAAACTAACCCCTGCGAGTTATTAGCGCCTTGAAAAAAAGTTTTTTTCTGATAACGACCCTTCTTCCTTTATCTGCTTTTATTGCGATGGCCGCGATAGGAATCCCTTTAGAACGTTACCGTCCGCTTGTGATTGAAAAATTAACTCAAGTATTGGGTGCGCCCGTAGAAATAGATTCCGTTTCATTGGTTTTAAGAGATGGCTTTGCGCTTCGTTTGAAAAATATTCGTGTTTATATGAATTCTAAAAAAGAGGCTGCTTTGGTAAAGGCTGATCAGGCGAACCTGTATCCGAAATTCGGGCCTCTTTTTCAAAAAGAATGGGTGATGAGCGTTTTAAAAATAAATAAAGTTGAAAGTCATTACCTGAACGCAAGCGCGGTCAAAATCCGTGTGCTTCAAACAGGTTCTTCCAATGAATGGATTGTGCATGCTGACACCGTTTCTCTAAATCAAATCAGAAAGCAACTGAGTTTGCTTCGAAGTGTCCGGTTGAGAATAGCGCCCGCCGGAGAGGATCTGCTTGTTAAAAAATTTACCTGCGGATTTTTGAAAGGCGCTTTAAAAGCGTCCGGTGTGATTCGCGAATACCGAACGAAATGGGTTACGGATTTTAATTCTTCATGTTTTGGTCTGGATATTCGCGATGTCGCGCGCGGGGAAGGGTCGGAGGACGGTCCTCAGTTTTCAGGGCTGCTTTCCGCGTCGCTTCGCGGGCGGTTCCGGGGTTTTACCGAACGTGAAATTTTTGATTCTTTTAAGGCAAACGGCAAAGTTATTTTGAAACATGGAGTGCTCATGCATTACAATGTGTTTCGAAGATTGCTCCAAAGATTTTCGGCTATCCCCGGCGCAGAAGAAGCCATTCAAACGAGTTTGCCGGGTTCCTATCGCCTTAAAATGGAGGAAGAAAACACATTTTTAAGGCCTGTGATCGCGCTGATTCGAGTCGGTGACCGTAAAGTGATTACGGATAAATTGATTCTCAAATCAGATTCCCTGGAAATGAGAGGCGACGCGGCCGTGGATTTTCAAAAAAGTTTATTTGCGCGGACATTTTTACGGATGAACAAGGATGTCTCTTTGATGCTGGCTTCTATATTGCCGAAATTCAAACTTCTTTTTAACGGCGCCCAGCAAATTGAAATCCCGGTGCAGCTTCGCGGCCGGCTTCCCAAAATAGCGATTTTTCCGGACACGGGGACTATCCGGCAAAGGCTGCTTGCTTATCAGGCGCAGGAGGCTATCACCAATTTTCTTGACAATCCGGTGACTGCCGGAGAAGCTGGGGTTAAAAATTCAGTCAAAGGCCTTTTGGCTATTGTTTCGGATAAACCAATCAGTCAGGCAGGAGGACAATAAAGATGAACGACACGATGGTGAACGACACGGTGGCGCAAGGCGCTCAAAAAATCCAGGAAGGAATAAAGATGGCACAAAAGCTTTGGGAATTAGCCGCGGAGTATTTGGTGAAATACGGTTTTCAGGTATTGGGCGGGCTTATTATCCTGTTTGTCGGATGGAAATTCGCAGACTGGGCAGGAAATCTTTTCATTAAACTCGGTGAAAAAAAGAAGATAGATGTCACCTTAACGAAATTTTTGGCAAATATCGTTCGTGTTGTCATTCTCATATTTGTTTCTTTAATGGCGGTAGAGAAATTTGGCGTCACGATCTCGCCCTTAATCGCCGCGGCCAGCGCCCTGATTTTCGGCGCAAGTTTCGCCATTCAAGCACCTTTGTCTAATTATGCCGCCGGGCTGATGGTGATTTTGACCCGGCCTTTTGTGGTGGGCAACACGATTCAAGTGAAAGGCGTCGGAGGAATCGTGGAAGAAGTGAAGCTGCCTTGCACGGTGTTGGTGACTGAAGACGGTGAAAAAATTACCATCCCAAACAAAGAAATTGTTGGAGAAATTTTGTGGAATTCCGCGGAGAATAAAGTCGTCGAAAAAAGCGTGGGAATCAGTTACTCGGATGATCCCGAAAAAGCGATTGAAATCATTCGCCGAGCTTTAGCCGAATTGCCGAAGGTTCAAAAAACCCCAGAACCTCAAATCGGAATCGACGCATTTGCCGATTCTTCCATTAATATAGGAATGCGCTACTGGGTTCCCACCAAAGAATACTATCACGTGATGCATCAGGCGAATTTAGGAATTTACAAAGCGCTCAAAGCGGCCAAGGTTACGATTCCGTTCCCGCAAAGAGAAGTCCGGATGCTTTCGTAATCAATGGGTTTAAAGGTCGCTTTTGTAGTCGGGAATTTCCCCTCTATTTCCCAGACTTTTATTTTAAACCAAATCGCCGGCCTGATGGAGCTGGGCCATCAGGTCGATATTTTTTCTTTTGATAAGGGTGAGCCGGGAAAACTTCACCCGATCGTTGAGAAGTATGACCTACTTTCCAGGACCACCTATTTGTGGGACGCCAAGCATTCTTGGCGCTATCGATTCCTGCATGGTGACCCGGTTTTTTGGAAACTTTTCTTCAAGTCCCCAAAAGCGGCCATGTCTTCGATTAATTTTTTCAAATTCGGACGAAAAGCTTTATCTTTATCGCTGCTTTATCAGGCGGACCATCTGGCCGGAA
>JAHFFM010000145.1 GCA_023247935.1 Candidatus Omnitrophota bacterium
CGGTTAAATACATTCAAAAGCAGGGCTCAACTCAAAGTCACGAGTACGCCGAACGTTTCAAGTGTTCACGCGACACGGCTGTCCGGGATCTAAATGAGCTTGTTGAGCGTGGCGTTATCACGACGCAAGGTGCCGGTCCCCAGCTTCGGTATGTTTTAAAATAATTGCATTAGGGGTCCAATGAGAATGAGGGGTCAAAATTCTCCCTGACTACTTGATCCCCTGCCAGAACTCAAAAGATCATCTTTTAAAACCCACCATCCAGCATGTAGCCAAGAAGATGATCCCTTCTTCCGCTTGGTATAAGATTGAAAAAGATGCAATCGCTAATGCTAAATATCCAGCGAAGAAAATCGATCTAAGAAAACTTTTGGAGAAATAAAATTGCAAAAAGAAATAGTATCATTGAGTCAATTCTATAGAACTTGCTCAGTTCATTTTGATTTTCTATTAAAAAAATTTAATTTTAAATTATTTAAAAACAAAACAATTTATTCTTATTTTGTTATATTCAAGAGGTCGGATATCGCAATTGAGATAGAGTTAACCCCTTAACATTCTAAAAGGCGCAAGGCCCGTGCTTGAGAACGGCGACCCGAAAGCATTTTTCTTTCGCGTACTGGCCATCGAATACAGACTGAAGCAGTCTTAAACACGGTTAAGAAATACGTGCACCAATGCGGCTTCCGCAAGAACATCACAACCCATTCTTTCGGGGTTACGTTTGCAACGCTTCTTTTGAAAAATGGCGCAGACATTCGTTACGTCCAAGAACTTTTGGGACACGTGAGTATCAAATCAACGCAGATTTATATGAGGCTGAACCCCAGAGACCTAAAGGGTATTCATAAGAGGTTTCATCCTAGAGAGAGAAAGGCGAGTGCTAGGGCGCTTATAGCTGCTTAATGAGGTCTTTTGTTCTGTAGACTTTGACTTTTTTCTGAGCGTGGATTCCGAGGTCATTTGACCAAATAGGGATGGAAAGTTCTAAGGCGAGCGCAAGATAGGGAGCGTCTTCTGGGTGGGGCGCAAGTTTCATCGCCTCGGCCATTTGGGCGGCAAAATCTTTTTGAGGGAGAGTTTCGATATTTTCTGTCAGAAGGAAGAAAAGCTGGTCAAGTTCTTGGGCCGTAATATGGATTCTTTTTCTTAGAGAGGAGCTGCTTTTGAGGTGTTTTCTAGTTTCAAGAAGGAGGTGTTCCGGGGCGAAGAGTTTAAGACGGCTATCCAAAAGAAGTTCTCGGGTGAGCGCTTCTTTTAGAAAAGCTGCTAATAAAACATTCGCATCAACGACCAGTTCCAAGACTTAGGCTGTCCGATATTTTTTTAGGACGCCTTGCTTGATTTGGCGGGCGTGTTTTTCAATGTCTGCGTCCGTGAGTTTGCTCTTGGAAAAGAGACGATTCATTTTCTCCAGTAAGAGCGCTTTTTCACGGATGGCCTGACGGGCGACCTCAGACCAGTTGATTTCTTTAAAGCGATTCATTTTTTCTTTTAAATCAGCCGAAATGGCTAAAGTCATGTTGGGCATAAATAGGCTCCTTTTGATAATAAGTATATTATGTGTATACACATATTTCAAGTTTTGAATAAAAAATAGAAGGAATCATCTCTTCTTGGCTACACGCTGGATGGTGGTTTTTAAAAGACGATCTTTTGAGTTCTGGCAGGGGATCAAGCAGCCAAGGAGAGATTTGACCTTCGTATCTTTATGCGTATTGCGCGACGTAAGTATCCAAAAGTGTACGAATAATCTTTTGATAAGGGGCGTGTTGTTTGCGTGCCGTTTTTTTGAAAAAATTGACACTGGATTTGCTAAGCACCATCGTTACTTTGATAGGCTCTTCCTTAAGGATTAACTTATCCGGAGGGGGCAAAAAGTCTTTGATTATTTTAAGCCTTCCGAGAGGTTCGTTGGTGTACTTAATTTTGTGTTTCATAGATTTTCTTCCCCTTTCGCCAGTATCCCGCGCCAATGATGCGGATATTACTTGCCCGATAAGTAAAACGTACCGTCAAAATGCCACTACTCACTCGCCCAAAACAATAATATCTTTTTTCTTCTTTGCCATGCGACAAATCCTCGGCGATCATGCGGTGCGGATCAAAGAAAGCATATTGGGCTAGTTCAAACGAGACGCCGTGTTTGGCCTGATTCTCAAAATCCTTCTTAGCATCCTATTCAAACTGAGCCATGGCTTAAATATAAATCGCGTATGGCTTTTTTACCATATAAATCATATAGAGGCCTTTTCTCGGCCTTTTCTCGGTGAGTTACAACTCACCACCTAGAAATTCTTGGGGGGGGGGTCATTTTGACAGCTCAATATTTATTGTGCATAATCTTACCAACGTAAACGTTTAGAATTCATTTATGCATCCAAAAAATAAAGAAGCCTTAAGAAATCGAGTTATTCAAGCCACCGAGGTAGCGCTACAAAGACAAAGCTATGTCAGCGCTATTGATGTTTTTCAAGGGATGGGTGTGTTTACGCCGGATTTGGTTAAAAAAGGGAGAACTGCCCTATTTGGAAAGAGCGATCCAGTTGAACCTGAAGAAGGTATCACTGTGAATTGCAATGAGCCAAATGCAATCAAGAGCTTTTCAAAGGAAGCTTTTTATCAAATTAGCCGTTCCCGTAAGCAATACGAACGCCAAGGTTTGCTGGTTGAGGAACAAGCTCTGAAAAGGGCGAAGAATGAACACATGGCTATATCGGATTGATTTTACAACGATATGACCACTGTACCCACCATTTACCTTTCGCCAGGAAAGCGGCTTTATATTGAGGGAGCCGAGAAATGCCAAGCGCTTTCTTCTGCGTTTTCAAAAAGTTCGGGCCATGGTCTCTTGTTTTTGGACGCGGCCAAAGAGGCTTTTACCGAAGAACCGGCCTTCGCTTTTTGGAAGGATTTTTCGAGGCTTTATTTGTCCTTATTTGTCGGAACACCAAACCTGGATAAACAAGATTTTTCCAAAGACACGACTCCCATTGAAATTCCCGACGAGGATTTGAATCTATTTTTACTCACCAGGCCACCCATGAAGGGTGCCGAGTACATTGATAAAGAATGCCTTCAAGGTTTGTGGAGAGAAATAGAGGCGGCGCTGTACGAAGAAATTCATGAATCAGGAAAGAGTATAGCTGACTTCTTTTTAACGAGGCACTCCAACTGGAGTCTTCTGGGGCGGGTTTGCTTTCATCTGGCAGAAAATAAAAATTCCGAGGAGTTTCCTTTCGCTTTCCTTGCGACCTACGTCCACCAAATGACAAAAGACGGAAGGTCGCAGCATTTGCCTCTAAGCAAAGCCCTGGAAGAGTATGGAGGCACAAAAAACAAAAACGTGCTGCTCAGGCTTCTAGCGCCTATTCACAAAGCTTCCCAGAAAAGTGTTTATTTAAAAGAAATCGTTGATTCAGGCGATGTCTATCACCCCCTCGCCTGGACTCCGGGAGAAACCCACCAATTTTTAAAAGATATTCCACTATTTGCAAATGCCGGTATCTTTGTCAAAGTTCCCAATTGGTGGAAGCCTAAACAACCTAACAGGCCCCAAGTTGAAATTCGTATCGGTGAAAAACCGCCAAGTACCGTGGGTTTTGATGCGCTTATTGATTTTCAAATGTCCGTTGTCATCGGCGGCCAAGAGCTTGACGAAAAAGAAATTCAAGACCTCCTTAAACGAAGTGAAAATCTGGTATTTTTCAAAGGCCAATGGGTGGAGGTTGATAAGGATAGGCTTAATGATATTTTAACCCAGTGGAAGACGGTGGCCGAATCGGTTAAAGAGGGCGGTGTTACTTTTGCAGAAGGGATGAGATGGCTCTCCGGCATCGGAGATATGAAGACTGGTACGGATATTCAGGAAACTCAATCCTATGCTCGGGTTGTTTCCGGCGCGTGGTTTAAAGATACATTGGAATCCATGCGAGCGCCAGAGGCGAACCTAAAAATTGAGCAGGTACTCAAAATAAATCTAAAAACCGAACTTCGTCCCTATCAAGCCCAAGGTGTGGCGTGGTTGAATAGTCTTCATAAAATGCGGTTTGGGGCCATTCTTGCGGATGATATGGGGCTGGGGAAAACGATTCAGGTGCTCTCGCTTCTTTTGCTCAAACAGCATGACGTCAAGGCCAAAGGCGACCCCACACTGTTAATTATTCCGGCATCGCTTATTGGAAACTGGAAAATGGAGATCGATCGATTTGCCCCGTCGCTGAAATATTGGGTTGCTCACCCTTCAGGGAAAGGAGCTTCCTGTCCTTCCAACGTCGATTTCGATGTGTTGATCACGACCTATGGATCTGTCGGAAAAATGGAATGGCTGCTTCATCAGAATTGGGACCTTATCATTGTGGATGAAGCTCAGGCGATAAAAAATCCTTCGGCCAAGCAAACAAAGGCGATCAAGGCGCTAAAAAGTAAACACAGGCTTGCTTTGACCGGCACACCTGTCGAAAATCATTTATCCGATCTATGGTCGATCTTTGATTTTGTTTCACCCGGATTACTGGGCCGAGCCAAAGATTTTGAAGGCTTCCTTAAACGAAAGACTAAAAATGGCGAAAGTCCCTACGCCGGTTTACGAATACTGGTGCGGCCGTATATTTTAAGGCGTTTAAAAACCGACAAGAATGTCATCAGCGACCTTCCGGATAAAACCGAACTTAAGACCTATTGTTCACTTTCCAAGGGACAAATTGCTCTTTACCAGAAGTCAGTCGAGTCTTTGGCGCAGGATATTAAAAAAACCGACGGAATCCAGCGACGGGGAGTCATTCTTTCTTATCTTATGAGGTTCAAGCAGATATGCAATCATCCGTCTCAATTCGTCAAAGATGGGGTGTTTTCGGAGTCCGCCAGCGGCAAGTTCTTGCGTCTTAAAGAAATTTGTGAAACGATATATGAGAAACAGGAAAAGGTCTTGGTTTTTACACAATTTAGGGAAATGACGGATCCTCTGTCTCATTTTTTGCAGTCAATCTTTGGCAAGCGTGGTTTTGTTCTTCACGGTGGAACCCAGGTCAAAAAGCGGTCTGAAATAGTGGAAGCCTTCCAGGAAGAGGACGGT
>JAHFFM010000146.1 GCA_023247935.1 Candidatus Omnitrophota bacterium
ATTTATCGTTCAGGTAAGCTCTATCCCCAAGCCGCATCACTTCTTCAAACGATTTGAATTCACGGGCTTGCGCGGGCCATGCCCAAATAAGCGCGAAAAGAAAAATAGCAAGCTGCCGGAAAAATTTAGAAACCATAAAAACAAAACCTTATAAACCCGGCAGCCACCAAAAGCGAATTATAAAACGCGTGCAAACCGATCACATAAAGCGTGGAGCCGGTAACCGCGCGCTGCCAGGACAAAAAAAGACCCACCGCGAAAATCACCCATAAATGCTCATAGGCGCCGTTCATTTGAGGCGCATGCGCCGCGGTAAAAAGGGCGGTGGTTGCCAATAAAGAAACCGCGCGGCCCCATTTTTTTCCAAGCCCCGGGTAAATCACTCCTCGAAACAAAACCTCTTCCGTAATCGGCGCGACAACCGCCAGAGAGAAAATCGTCAGGACATTTCCCAGCGTGGCGGACTCCGCGAAAAAAAGCGGCGTCGGCAAATCCGGAGCCAGCGGGTCCATCCCCTCCCACCAGGAAATACCCGCGCAAAGAACCAAAAATAAAATCAAATGATTCCTGGAAAAATGCCATAACTTCGGTTTTAAGGCCAAAGAATCAAGAACAGGCTTTCTTCTCAAAATCAGATAAAACACAACCAAAAGAACCAGCCCCAGCTTTAACGCGAATGTTTCAACAAAAATGTAAACGTAGGTTTGAAGAAGAGGTTCGCGGGTAAAAAAAGAATATTGGGTGCGAAGCCATTGCACCCAAACATAGCCCAATTCCTGCCAATGAATCCACGCTAAAACGCCAAAAAAAGCCGCGCAAAGAAACAGGGGCTCCATCCAGCCAAAAGCTTCGCTTGATTTTCCCAAAGGCGCAAAGCCAAGTTTTGCCCCAAAAGAAAAACGCTTAAAAAATTTCGAATTCGAGCTAGTGACAGGACGCCGACAATGACGGCACCGAACCGCGCTTTCAGAAATGCTGGCATGGCAGTTTGGACATTGCCTCATTGACTATCGACCTGCGTAAAAATAATGGGACAAATGGGTGGCGCGCAGAACGGGGCGCCCCAAAAAAAGTAACCGAACGAAATGGACGGCCGTGTCGGCCGCCATGCAGTTACGGTGAGGCTTTTTGGGGCTGTTCGGAGCGACGGGTCCCATTTGTCCCATTATTTTTACGCTCCTCAGCATATGACGCCTAAGGTGTGAACTTAAACTCAATGTCCTTTGTTTCTTGAGCGCCAAGAGTGACGGACTGCGATTGTATTCCGAATTTTTCATGCCAGGCTTCAATCACGTATTCTCCGGGAGGTAAATTTTTGAGCTCAAAAGAACCATCCGCCGCGGAAACTTGAAAATAAGGGTGCGTCAAAACTCCCACATAGCCCAACATCCAAGGATGAACGTCGCATTTCATAGACACCATGATTTCAGGCGCGGTGAATTTTTTGGTTTGCTTCATCCCCGCCAGCGGCAAACCCAGATTAAAGGATTTCGATTCTTTTGGGTACGCGTGTATATTGTGCAAAGTGGAATCGCCGTTTAGAAAAGTGACCTCCTGCCCAACCATCACTCCCGAGACATGCGGCACATAAACGCATTTTTTGTTTTCGATGACATGCGGTTCAGCGGGCGCGGTGAACGTATAATCCTCCAAACCCTTTTTGACGTACACAAAAACATTTTGCAGAATATTGTCCTTTACCACAACTTCCTCGGAAGCGATCACGCCGCCTTCATGAAGCGTTGCGCATTCCGGATTTCCTTTTACGGGTATTTGCCTGGGCTGAGGCACCTGGCCTTCAAAAATAATTTTGCCGCGAATCGTACCGACGGTGGCGGGATTCACGGTTTTTGTTCCGCCGGAAGAAGTCGTTGTGGAAACTTCTGCCGACTGACCGGAAGCTGGTGCCATTTCCGGAGAGGACTTGCCGCAGCCGCTGACAGAAACCGCGAGAACCATTAAAAAATAAACCCAGATTTTTTTCATAAAAACCTCTTCAGTCAACCTTGATCGTCAAAATCAAATCCCCGGGATGCTCGCAAACCTGACAGGTGTTGCCCTGCTTAGACAACCTTAATTTTTTACCCGTCGTAATTCCGGCAGGCACATTCACGGTAATGGTTTTTCCTTCCTTCGTAGTAAAACGGACTTCTCCGCCTTTTTGAGCTTTTGTTTTAGGAATCCTCAGAGTTACGCTTGAGTCGGATGAAATTTTCGGAAGCTGCCCTTGCTGCGCCTCCTCCCCATATTCATCCCCGAGCCCGCCAAACAACCCTTCAAAAATCGAGCCGGTAGAACCACCCATCCGGAATCTTGCGCCGCCGCTGCCGCGTCCCTGCCCCGAACGAAAGCTGCGTAAAATCTCTTCAAAATCAAATCCTTGGGCGCCCTGAAAACCCTGGCCGCCATGAAACGATTGAGAAAAACCCGCTTTTTTATAAGAGTCATACTCGCGGCGCTTTTTTTCATCGCTTAAAACATAATAAGCTTCGGAGATTTCTTTGAATTTTTCTTCCGCCGCCTTATTGTTGGGATTGGCGTCCGGGTGGTATTTTTTGGCAAGAAGCCGGTATGACTTCTTGAGTTCATCCGCAGATGCGCCGTCCGGGACACCGAGAATTTTGTAATAATCTTTTTGGGACATAGCTTACTAAGTGGGTGAGGGTGAGTTGTGAGTGATGGGTCGAGGGTGGGGATGGGCAATCTCACTCACCCTCACCCCCGCCTCACTACCCACAACCCATCCCCATTCTCATTTCAATACTTTCGAACGGACCTGAACCTTGTCACGGCCGCCATAACGGGAATACCATGACTTAGCGCCTTTATCGAGTACCGCGTTCAAAGCTTTGATATTTTTTACGCCACGGTCAAGAAGCCATGTCTCAAGAGCCTTCCCGCCTTCTTTCGCGTAAACCGAGATACCGTCTTTCCAAGTAGCGCGGCCGCAAAGCACGCCGGCAAAATCCACGCCTGCGGAAATAGCCAATTCGAGGCTTTCGCGGAAAATATCATCATCCACTCCCGCGGAGAGATAAATGAAAGGCTTCTTGGTGCATTTATCCTGACGGCGGAAAATTTCTTTGGCCTGCTCCCAATCATAGGCAATTTCCGAACCATTAAACGCCTTGGAACCTTTTAGGAATTTAACGTTGATCGGAATTTCCACCTTGAGCACGTCAACTTTGTACTTATCCTTGGAAAATTCTTCCATGGATTTGATCACGATTTCCGGCTTTAATTTAGCGAATTCCAAACCTTTTTCGTCGCCGCCTTTGGGATCATAACCAACGAATTCGAGAAAAAAAGCGATATCCGCCTCTTCGCATTCCTTGCCGATACGCTCCATGATCTGATGCTTTCTTTCATTCACTTTCGCTTCTTCAAAAGGAGAGTAATACAAAAGAACTTTGACGCAATCGCCGCCGTCTTCTTTGATTTTTTTAGCGCTATAACCCTCGATAAAATCCGGAATACGGCCGGGACCGGAAGCGTCATAACCGGTTTTCTCATAGGCCAAAAGAAGTCCCGTATTTTTGGAACGTGCTTTGGCGGCCGGAAGACCAAATTCCGGGTCCAAAAGAATGGCGCTGGCATAAGGCGTTAACACCTTGGTAACAATAGTCTTAAACTCTTCCATCATGGCGCGGGTGATTTCTTTATCGGAAACACCTTTAGCTTTCGCGATGGATTTTTGGAGGGAACCCCGCTGGTCCATAGCCGCTGCGGTAATCACCCCTTTATCGTTGGAAACATTCTCAAAACTTTTAAGTTTGCCTTCTGAAATCGTAACCACTTCTCTCTCCTTATTAGCTTTTACCCAAATATTGCAATATTTGGGTTAGAATCCCGAAATTGACGAATCCGAATATTGTATCATCTATCCGGGGACCGTCAAACGCTAAAGCGAAAGTGCATGATATCGCCGTCCTGGACCAGATATTCTTTCCCTTCCAGCCTAAAACGACCCTTTTCCTTCGCCCCCTGCTCCCCGCGATACTCGATGAAATCATCATACCCAATCACTTCCGCGCGGATATACCCTTTTTCGAAATCTGAATGGATTTTACCCGCCGCCTGAGGCCCGGTAGAGTCCTTTTCCACGGTCCAAGCCTTGTTTTCCGTCTCACCCACCGTAAAAAAAGTGATTAAATTCAGGACCTTGTAGCCTTCGCGGGCCATCTGATCAAGCCCGGACTCTTCCATACTCATCGCTTTCAAAAACTCCATGCGCTCGGCCGGCTCAAGTTTTGAAATCTCTTCTTCGATTTTTCCGGAAATCTTGATCATGGAATACCCTTCGTCCTTGGCGCGCTTTCTCACCGCCGCCGTATGGGGCGAATCCGGCTTTCCCAGCTCATCCTCCGAAACATTTGCCACATAAAGAATGGGTTTATCCGTCAAAAAACGAATTTCCTTAACCAGCGTCTTTTCTTCGCCGCCACGCGGAACTTGATGCGCGGTTTTGCCTTCATTGAAATTTTTTTCAAAACGATCCAAAAGAGCCGTCACACTCAGCGCTTTCTTATCTCCCGCTCTCGCTGATTTTTCCACGCGCGCCTTGTGCTTGGAGAGAATTTCCAGGTCTTTTAAGATCAATTCCGTTTTAATGATTTCCATGTCTCGAACAGGGTCCACGCTCCCGTTGACATGAATAATGTCTTTGTCTTCGAAACAACGCACCACCTGAATAATCGCTTCCACTTCCGCGATATGACTCAAAAACTGATTCCCCAGGCCCTCTCCTTTGCTGGCCCCAGCCACAATACCGGCAATATCCACAATCTCAACCGTGGTCGGAATTACTTTTTTGGTTGGAACAATTTCGGTCAACGCATCCAAGCGCTTATCCGGCACCGCAATCACACCCACGTTCGGGTCAATGGTCGCGAAAGGATAATTCGCGGCCAAAGCTGACCCGCGCGTCAACGCGTTAAAAATAGTGGACTTACCCACATTGGGCAGCCCGACAATCCCGCAATTAAAACCCATTTTATTTTCCTCTTACTGGTTTCACAAATTTTTCAAAAATATCTTTTCCGCTGCCATTTTCCGGAATGTTGCTTTTGGC
>JAHFFM010000147.1 GCA_023247935.1 Candidatus Omnitrophota bacterium
AGACGGGTTTTAAACGCTTATATTGGAAAAACGGCGCGGCAGGAAAAAATTTCTCCGCATACGCTCAGGCATTCTTTTGCCACGCATCTTTTGGACCATGGCGCAGATTTAAAATCTGTTCAGGAGCTTTTAGGGCATGAAAATCTTTCAACCACGCAAATATACACACATGTTTCCGCGCAAAGGCTGAAAGATGCGTACGCGAAAGCGCATCCCAGGGCCTAAGGGGCGGCGAACTGTAAAGGAAGCGAGCGGCGATGTTTTTTTTGTATAACCTAATATTTTTTATTTACGCAATCGTGGCTTTCCCGATTTTTTTATTAAAGGGAAAATTAGGCCGCGGCTCCTCGTCACGTTTTGGCAGGATTTCAGAAGAAGCCAAAGAAAAGCTTTCAGGACAAAACGTTTGGTGGCTGCACGCGGTTTCGGTCGGAGAGATGGTGCTTGCCATCCGGTTTGCGGACAGGCTTCGCGGACGGATACAAGGGATTAAGATTTTGATTACGACCACCACGCAGGCTGGTTTTGAAGTCGGACAAAAGATAAAAAACGAGGACGATTTTTTGATGTTTTTTCCGATTGATTTTCCTTTTGCCGTTAAACGCTTTGTTCGCAATGTTTCTCCATCCGCACTGGTTTTATTTGAAACCGAATTATGGCCTAATTTGATCAACGAACTTTCAAAACGGTTTATCCCGATATTCCTTATTAATGGAAGAATTTCAGACCGCGCGTTTCCAAGATACCGCAGGATAAATTTTTTTCTTGGAAAAGTGCTTCAAAAAATACAAATTTTGAGCGTCCAGGATGAGCGCATGAGAACACGGTTTCTGGAGCTCGGCGCGGATCCAAAGGCTGTGGTGGTTGGGGGCAATATGAAGTATGACTGGGAGCCGTCGTTTTCACAGGACCAACTCGCGGCGCCCGCCAAACGCGTTCTGAAGTCTTTGAATGATTTTATTTTTATGTGCGGCAGCACGCATGAGGGCGAAGAGGAAATTTTGTTTCGGTTATATCCTTCGCTTAAAGCAAAATTTCCTTCTCTTCGCATGGTGATCGCGCCGAGGCATTTGACCCGTTTGCCGGCTATTTATAAAACCGCGGAACGTTTTCAAGTGAGCCTAAGATCTGTTTCCGAGTGGGCTGAAAATCGTTCGGCCGCTTCGGATAAAAATTCGATTCTATTGATTGACCGTGTGGGAATACTGGCTTCGCTTTATGAAGCCGCGGATTTGGTTTTTGTGGGAGGAAGTTTAGTGGCTGCCGGGGGACATAACCTGGTTGAACCGGCGATTTACGCGAAGCCGATTTTATTCGGCGCCCACATGCACAATTTTTCGGAAATGGCCGAGGATTTTAAGCGCGCGCGCGCGGCTGTTTCCGTTCAGAATGAACAAGCTCTTGGGGATGAAATTGAAAAACTGATCCAGGAGCCGAATCGATTGAAAGCTTTGGGCGAATGTGCCCAAGCCATTGCGCGGCGTCATCAAGGGGCTTCCGAAAGAAGCTTGAATCACGTTTTGTCTTTTTTGGATGCGAACGAAAGGAGTTTCGTGAAGGTATGAAAAAATTATTATTGAAATGGCTCGCCGCTATTTATGGTGCGGTGATTTGGATTTGGGACGCTTGGTTCCGCCGTTTTCCTGACCGGATTCAAAAGGTCGGAGCAAGAGTTATTTCCGTGGGAAATATCACTTGGGGCGGCACCGGCAAAACGCCTCTTACCACCATGATTGCCAGGGATTTGGCGGAAGAGGGAAACAAAGTCGCGGTTTTGATACGCGGTTACGGGGATGACGAAGTTCAGGAATTAAGGAAAAAGCTTCCCGGTATTCCCGTGATTACCGGAAGAAACAGGGTTAAAAGCGCCAGGGAAGCGATTGAAAAACATGGCGCGAAAGTGCTTGTGCTGGACGACGCGTTTCAACATCGTAAGATTCACCGCGATTTGAATTTATTGATGATTAACTCCACCGAACCGTTTGGCCCCGGAGGTTTGATTCCTTTGGGCACCTTGCGCGAGCCTTTGGAAAGCATGGCGCGCGCGGATTTGTTTATTTTAACCAAATGTGACGTTGGTTCCAAGAACGTGCATTGGATACGCCAAAAGATAAACGCGCTCAAACCTAACGCGGTCATATTTGAGGCGGTGCACAAGCCTATGGCGCTCAGAGATCCTTTGAAGAACCGCAGAATACCCCCGCATGATTTAAGAAATCGCAAAGTGGCCGCGCTTTCCGGGATCGGGGATCCGCATTCGTTTGAAAAAATGGTGGAAATGCAGGGCGCGGAGGTCCGCTTCGCGGCGCGTTACCCGGACCACCATTGCTTCAAAGCGTCTGAAATAGCGCATTTTTTAAAACAATCCCGCAATATGGGGCTGCGCGAAGCCGTGACAACGGAAAAAGATTTCATCCGCCTGAAAGGTATTTTGGAGAAATCTTTCCAGGAAGATTTACGTACATTCACGTTTTGGATCTTGGAAATTGAATTTAGGGTAGATGATGAAGAAGATTTCGTTCGAAGATGCCTGCATTCTTAGCGCGATAAAATTTGCCAGATTTTGGGCGAGGATTTTGCCGCTAAGTGTCAGTTTTTGGATTGCCAGAAGAATCGGATCTTTCTTTTTCTATCTGACAAAGCGGCGAAAAGTCGCATACAAAAACTTGCGCATGGTTTTTTCCGCTGAGAAAAATCCGGGCGAGCTTTTGGCGATTGCCAAGCGCTCCATGCAAAATATGGCCATGAACGCCATTGAAATGCTGCGCATTCCGGAAATGTCACGCGAGGATGTGGGAAAAAACTTCGTGATCCAGGGCCGCGAAAATTTTGAGCCTCATCTCAAAAAAGGCGCGGGAGTCATTTTTTTGACCGGCCACTTTGGAAATTGGGAACTGTTGAACGTGATCAGCGGGATTTTGGAGTATTCCGTGGTCGTGTTGGCCCGAGTTCAAAAACATCCGAAATCCGACGCTTATTTGAATTCATTGCGCCGCTCAAAAGGAAATCAGGTCATTCACAAGGGCATGCCCATTCGTGAAATTTTAAAGGCTTTGAAGAGGGGTGATATCGTAGGGATTTTGAGTGACCAGGACGGCGGGAAGCAGGGCTGCTTCGTGAATTTTTTTAACCGTTTATCCTCTACTCCGCCGGGTGCCGCCGCTTTTTCATTGAGAACAGGCTCGCCGATTTGTCCGATTTTTATTATTCGGGAGAAAAATGGCTCTTCACATCGAATTGTGATTGAAAAGCCCATTCCCGTCCCCGACGCTTCATTGCCGCCCGAAGAAGCTGAGAGGTGTATGATTCAGGATTTTTCTTCCTCTCTTGAGCGGCGCGTGCGCGAATTTCCGGAACAATGGCTTTGGGCGCATCGCCGATGGAAGTCTTCTCCGGACAGGCATATTCTTATCTTAAGCGATGGCAAGGCCGGCCATCTCAATCAATCCCAAGCCGTGCTCGCCGCCATTCAAAGCGAGCGCAAGAGTCATGGCCGCTACGAAGACAGAATTTATTCCAAAATTATTCAGCCGCGCTTTAAGAAATCTTTCGCGGCAAAATCAATGCGTATATTGAGTATGGCGCTTCGAGGCCATTTGCCGTTTAGGCGGGCGTGGATGAAATGGTGTCTGGAAGAGGAAAGTTATAAAGAAATGATGGCCACTTACGCGGATGTGGTGATTTCCTGCGGTGCGTCTTTGGTAGACGTCAATTTATGGGTAAAAAATGAAAACTATTCAAAGTCCGTGGTTGTGATGAAGCCTTCACTGCCGGTATTTCATTTTGACGCGGTGGTGGCGCCGAAACATGACGGTCTAAACCGGTCACAGCCCCAGGTTTTTGAAACCGAGGGCGCGCTTTCTCCGATTCAATCCGAGGATTTGGAAACCGAAGGCGCTGTTCTGGCCGCTGAGCTGGGTTTGTCGTCCAAAAAACGCCGCGCGGGTGTTTTGATAGGCGGGGATACGGGTGCGCTGCATTTTGACCCGGGCTTATTTTCATCTTTGACAAAAAGTATTCATGACTTTTGCAAGGCGTCGGGTTTTTCGGCTTTAGTCACCACTTCGCGAAGAACGCCGGCCTGGGCGGATGAAAATGTAAAAAAAGTTTTTGAGAAAAAAGAAATATGTCCTTTTTATGTGATTGCCAATGAATCCAACCGGAAGGGGATTGTTGCGGGCATTATGGCCTTGTCAGATGTGCTGGTGGTCACCGCTGATTCAATTTCTATGATTTCGGAGGCGGTTTCCGCAGGCAAGCCGGTTATCGCGGTGGATGTGTGGCAGGGAGAAAAGCTCAAGAAAAAATATCAAAATTATTTGCGTCATCTGGAAAACATGAATTTTGTGATACGCTGTCGTGCGGAGAATATCAAGCAGGCGCTTGAAAAATATTTATCATCGGGCTGGACGGTATCCACGGATTATCGCCGTCAGGAAGAAATGGTTTTATCTAAAGCGGTGAGGAGAGTCATTTAACGTATGAAAATACTGCAAATTCTTCCGGAATTGAGATCCGGGGGCGTTGAACGGGGGACGGTTGATTTGGCCAAGTATTTGGTGAGACATGGTCATAAAGCGATTGTCGTTTCTGCGGGAGGTCCTCTTGTGGGGGATTTGACCTCCGCGAACGTGACGCATTACACACTTCCCGTGCAAAAAAAATCGCTTTTTTCAATTATTTATTCGGTTCGCGCGCTGATTAAAATTGTGCACATGGAATCAGTGGACATCATTCATGCCAGAAGCCGTGTGCCGGCACTGATCGCTTTTTTTGTGAGCCGCCGGACGCAAGTGCCGTTTATTACGACTTGCCACGGTTTTTACAGCAAGCACCTTTTGAGCTGGTCCATGGCCTGGGGCAAGCTTGTTATTGTGGCCAGTAACATTATCGGGCAGAGAATGCGGGATGATTTTGGCGTGGCGCATGAAAAAATACGGCTTCTTCCCAGAGGGGTGAATTTAGAAGAATTTAAATGGCAGGAAAATCGCGCCGAAGGTGCAAATAAAGAAA
>JAHFFM010000017.1 GCA_023247935.1 Candidatus Omnitrophota bacterium
GAAAAAGAAAAAGCCACCGATAGAATGTTGCTCACATTTCTATCAGTGGCTAAAAATCAGCCTTGGATTGCTTCAGTATCTCGCTATGTAAATACTACTCTCAAATCCTCACGCGGTCAAAGATTTCTCATTTCTAAACAACATTTTGTGGCACGGATGACTTTTTCACTAAGGATATATCGTCTACTCGAATTTGACATCTGTGATTAGAAACTACTCTAAAGACTGCTTTCGTCCAGTTCCCAGTAACCAATGTTTTATGAATAGGTGTCCAATCTTTAAATTCGCTTTTAAATCCGCCCAAGCTATCAGCAAGCGTCGAAGATAGCTTCTCCGAAAAAAAATCTCCTCCCAAAGAAATCCATACAGAATCGGGATTATCCGCTCGCCCCCAGACCCAGTAAGTTAGTTCGTATTCTGTGTTCTCTTGTAGCCCATCAACCGTTTGAAAAATTTTATAGTATTCATTCGGTTTGGTTTCTCTCTCGTTATTAATAAAAAAGCATCTCGTCATATTTCTGCCATAACGATCGATAAATAACGGTACCTGTGGGGAGCCGGACACCACTTGTAGCGTATTTGAAGTAGCAACGGAATCGGGCGATACAAAATTGCTCGCGATACTAATATCTCCCACCCAGCCATTAAAATCTAAAGGATCGTCGAAACTCCCATTCCGAATTAAAAGCCGTTCTTCCTGTGACTCTCTTATGCTTTCCGTTGGAGATGACAGGTGTTTTTCCTTCCCCGCCTCAACAATTTTGATAATATGTGGGTTTATCAAATAAAGAACGGTGCCAGAAGAAGCCATGATCATTATCATCAGCCACCATCTAGTCTTTCCTTTAAAAACAGCATATGCAATTATTCCCCAAACAGCGCCAACTAAAAGCGAAACAGCGGATGATGTCTGGAATAAACCTATTAATGTAAGACTGACTCCAAATAAGGGACCCGTGACCTCCGGTATCAGGAAAGCTGTGCGAAATTTTACCCACAGTAGTTTCAACATAGATCGCCCATCTCTAAATTAGAGAAATCAGCTTTATCGAGTGCTGCTTTTGTAAAAGTCTGTGCCACCATTTAGGTTTTAATTCCGTCCCCGCTGGCGTTTTTTGAGTAAACAGCAGTGGCGGTTCCGAGAGGTACACCTTGACCGCTCGCTCGGTGTGAAGGCTCTATTACTGCGGATAGTGAAGGCTCGCCGTATTTTTTCACATAAGAAGCTTGCTCGTCTCTCTTAAAAGATTCAAAAGCTGCCTCTGCGGCTGATTTAATACCATCGCTTGCAAAGAAATTGTCAAGGCACTCGATCATTTTTGG
This sequence comes from Candidatus Omnitrophota bacterium, assembly GCA_023247935.1. Taxonomy (GTDB): domain Bacteria; phylum Omnitrophota; class Gorgyraeia; order 2-02-FULL-51-18; family 2-02-FULL-51-18; genus JAHFFM01. The sequence goes on from JAHFFM010000017.1 coordinate 1,324, forward strand.
ATAAATAAAATTCAAGAAATTAACAAGGCTCGCTAAATCATCTCGCATCGTATTAATTACAAGAACATGAGTCCCCTGTCGATTTTGCGTTTGAGACCAGGTCTCACCTTTTACGAAAGGTGCTTTAATCCAATACTCTTTGCTTTCTTTATCGTATTCGATTGCACGGCGAGAGTAATGTTCGATATGATTTCTAACCTTGAGAATTTCTATCACTTTGTCATATGCATCAATCTGCTTCGATTTTGCGCCAAAAGTTACGATTAGATTTTCTTGAACCGTCCTACGAAGTTTTAAGTGAAGCTCGTCGGGATCTTCCTTAACCGACACAATAGCCCAGCACCTTTCAAATTGAGTCATTACAACGCCGTAGTGGAAATAAAAATGCTCCAAGTTTTCAAGAAAGGCTGCGTGAACATGCCCGCTTCTTTCCTTTTTCTGAATTTCTTCCGCATCTTTAATACGTGATGATCCGCTAAACACGTGGTTGAAAAGCGTATAATGTGCGGAACAAAATTTCTCATAATTAAGTAAAAACGACTCTTTCTTTTCCGGCGTCAATTTCTCAAGGCCTGTAAACGGGTAATGTACGGCTTTACCTTCGTGATTACCAATATACTTAGCCCACAATTCGGCATACCCGGGAAGAAATCCACACACTGTAGCACCGTGATCAATTTCTACTATGTCGCCGGTTGAAACCAGCCAGTTAATTGCTTCGTTCATCACAAAACCTCCTTGAAAGAAATATCAGCCAGAGCATTGGCTGGGAAAGGGTTTAGGGCGTTTCAAATGGTATCCCAGTGGTATCCCAAAGCCATTTTTGGCCTTTCAAACTGTAGTCTTCCCTTTGCAAACACAAGACTTACGTTAACGTACACCCCAGATCTTATGCATCTGGGGAATAATCCGTACGTCGCTGAGGAATTTTTTGGCTAATTCGAAATAATGGGTTTCGATTAAGGAGAGCGCTTTGACGCTGATACCGATGGCTTCGCTTTGGGGCTGCAGGATAAAAGGGATTCGCGGCTGGATATTTTTGACAAGCTCTACGCTTCGTTCGATATCGGAGGCTGTGGTTTCGGGTGTGACTACAACTTTGACAAAAACTTCTTGTCGCACCGCGCATTTTAAAAAGGCTTCATGCGCTTTCCAAAAGTCTCGGTCCAGCGTCGAGCTAGCGGGTTTTAAATCCATGGCCACGATGTCCACATAGCGAATCACCCGCTCAAGCTCTTTAGGCAAGGTGCCATTGGTTTCCAAATAAGTTTTTAGGCCCGCCTGTTTCAGCTGCGGCAATAAATTTTCAAGAAAAGAGGTGTAAAAAAGCGGTTCTCCGCCCGTCAAAGAAACCGAATGTGGTTCGCCTTCTTTTTCAGAAAGCTGCTTGATTTGCGAAAAAACTTCTTCCAAGGAAAGCGTCTGAAAACGACCTTCCTTCATCTTTTCCAGCTCATCGCAATAATGGCAATGCATGTTGCATCGCCCAAATCGCACAAATGTCTGCTTCACCCCCAAATAAGGGCCTTCGCCCTGGATGGAGGAAAAAATCTCACTGATTTCCGTGTGAGTTCGGAGTTGGGAGTTTGGAGTTGGGAGTGAATGAACTATTGGGTCTATTGTATTGTCGTTAAAATTTTCTTTCATTTTCTCTTTATCTCCGAACTCCCAACTCATAGCTCCGAACTAATCTATTCGGGTAAATAGCTTGCCTGAGCATCCGGCGTCTCCCAAACAGTGACTTTGGTGATGGTTGCCTCGGTGGCCGGGAGCTGGGATTTTAACCTGTCGTGGATGATTTTGGCAATATTTTCGGTGGAGGTGTTTAAAAAGGGCGTTTTGAAATCACGGTGGTCATTAAAAGACTTTTCATCAAATTCAACTAGAGTCTTTTTGAGCGCAGGCTTCAGCCATTCAAAATCCACGACCACGCCCATGGAATCCAATTTCTTGGAACGCATGGTCACAGCTACTTTAAAGCGATGCCCATGCTTGGGCTCAAACGTGCCGTCGTAAAGCTTTAAATAATGAACGGCGGAAAATTCTTCTTCAACAATAATTTCAAACATGGCCTTCCAAAACTTTTTCGGCGATCGGCTCGCCCTGTTCATCCGTATGAAAACGCCGGTCAAAGTCAGGCTGGCGATAATGCTCCGCAACTTTGGCCACAGATGGAATGGGATGCCCCAAAAAACGCTCGCCCAAAATACGAAACTGCTCCGGCTCATCCGACACATAAAATTTCATGTCTGAACTCGACGCGCCGCTTTGAGTTATCTTGAGTTTTATCATCAGCCGGCTGGCTTCGCGCGCGGTTTCCTCCGCGGAATTCACCAGACAAACTTTCGAGCCAACCGTTTTTTGAATGATTTTTGTTAAAAGCGGGTAATGCGTGCAGCCTAAAATAAGCGTGTCCACTTTAAAGGTTTTAAATGATTCCAAATACGCCTCCGCCACTTTGGAAATTACCTCTCCCTCCAGCCAACCCTCTTCCACAAACGGCACAAAAAGCGGGCAAGCGCTGGAATAAACTTTGACGGCCGGGTCAATCCGCCGCAGGCAAGTTTCATAAGAATTAGAGCCAATGGTGGATTTGGTGCCGATCACGCCGATTCGCCCATTTTTGGTTTGAGTCAAAGCGGCCTTGGCGCCGGGCTCAATCACGCCCACAACGGGCATGGGAAATTTTTTCTGAAGCACGTCCAGACTGAGCGAAGACGCCGTATTGCAGGCCACAATTACCATTTTTACGTTGAAACTTTGCAAAAAATTCACGTTATCCAAAGAAAATTTCGTAATTGTCTCTTTGGATTTTGTGCCGTAGGGCACGCGCGCCGTATCTCCAAAATAAACAAGGTCTTCGCGCGGCAATTCTTTTCGAATTTCTTTTAAGACGGTTAAGCCGCCTATTCCGGAATCAAAAATGCCGATAGGATTGAAAACGCCGTTCTTTTTAAGACTCATGAAGTGAAACCGTTTGTCCTTTCAAATTCTTTTTTGTACTCCAGGAAACCTTCCACAATCAACCGCGCCAACTCTGACTTATGGCGGGCATTCCTGAGTTTTAACTCATCTTCACGATTGGTCAAATAACCCAATTCCACCAAAATAGAAGGACACTCCGTCCATTTTAACACGTAAAAATTAGCTCCCCGGATTCTTTTTTCGCCCACATCCAACGAATGCGAAACCGCAGCCGCCACATCCTCAGCGGCTTTCATGGATTCTTTGCGATTCTGGCTTTCACGTAAATCCCATAAAATCGTTTTCAGGTTTTTATCCGTATTCGCGGCGAAAGTGGATTCATAATGAACCACTGAGTTCTCCGCGCGCTGGGCCGCAAGCGCGATATCATCCGTGGCTTCGGATAAATGATAAACCTCAAACCCATTCAAAGCGCGTGAGGTGGAAGCATTCGCGTGAATGCTGATAAAAAAATCCGCGCCGGAAGTATTCGCAATATCCGCTCGTCCCGCCAGTGGAATAAAAACATCGCTGTTGCGCGTCATCACCACTTCAATCCCGCGAGCCGCCAGCTCTTCTTTTACTTTTCGCGCGATTTCAAGCACCAGCCTTTTTTCTTTTAAACCATGAGAACTTTCAGCACCCGGGTCTTTACCTCCATGCCCCGCGTCCACAATCACTTTTCGAATGCGAAAAATAGGCTTGAATTCTTCAATGACAGTTGCAGGAGGTGCCGAAGAAATTCCGGCAGCTGTTAAATAGTCTTGAGCGAATTGCGGTACCATAAACACACCGTCCGCATATTTTGCTTTTTCCGGCATGCGGATTAATTTATTTTCATATAAAACGTATTCACTGCCCGAATGAAAACGCAATTCACCCACCGAGGATTGGATGAGAGCATTTTTTGCCACAGGATCCCAATAATACGTAAACCCTCGCGACAAACAAAAATTTTTTAAATCTAAAAATCCAGCTTCTTTTGAAATTGCGGGACTCGAAAAAATAAAGCTGAGCATTAAAACAAGAAAAATATTTAGGGATCGGTTAAATGCCCACCCTATATTTATTCTCATATTTACTTTTTGGATGTAAACATTTTTAAAGATATAACCACCTTGGAAAACTACCTTAAAATATTCTCACAATGTACTTTTATAAAAAAGTCATCAAGCAACGACAATAGGAGTAAGTATAGAAGTCTAAGAAAAAACCGTCAATTACAGAATATTGATCGCGAAACGCTAAGCGCTTGAAACTATCGATATAAAATGTCGGATATAAGCGCTTATCTCATTCCAAGGCACCGGGACAAGACGGGCTTGTAATTTTTGGTATACGAATTGCTTATCAAGCTCCTCTTTGTATCCCTGCAGAGCTTCAACGCCATCCATTATGCTATTTCCATAGGTATCAAGTCCGGGAATTACCCGACGAAGATAAGAAGAAATGCGGTCATGAATTGGCCCTTTATCCTTCTTAAGGCCATTCAGAACCATACTCGCCGTTACAAGCTCTACGAAATTAAAAAAACCGGAACTTCGACCGTCTCTTAACCGGGGGATGGATTGGACTGCGAAATCATTCCTGCTAATTCTCTCGATAAGCCCCGATGGAAGGTTTTGGGTTTCGCTCGCTCGCGCCAAAGTTGCTTCTTTGATGCCATCGAATCGATCGCTAAGCAACAAAATTTTTCTATCTAAAGAAATTTTGCTTATTTGATCCGTAATAGAATCGCGGGCTTTGTCAAGAAAAATAAATTTTACGTTCCGGTAATTTTGATTAAGCATCATTTGTTTCATATAAGCTTCCATGAATTTAGAATACCCGTCCCTCTTACTATAACTTTCAAAATTACCCACAACCACAAAGTTTTGGGATGGATCGACAATTCCATTTTTTATGGCCAACTCCAAGATATTGAATGAGCTGTCCGTTCTTTTTTGAGATATTATTATTGATTTATCCTCCGACTCAAAACCAATATCCGTTCCAACTTGATTAAGTTTGACAGCAGCAACCTTTTGCGTCAAATCATAGTTAACAATGGGAATCGTATTTTTTTTAAGATTAATTCTGAGGGATGCGAGATCCTTGATAGCATAAACATCCACAATCTTATGCCCATCTTGTTCTCTAAAAATAAACACCGCATTTAATCGTAACTTTTTAAAGAGCAAAGGAATCGGCAGGTTTAATTTTTTATCCGCTTTTCCCTGGAGAAAATACAAAGCATAAATAGGGTCGTTTAAGAGTTCATAAATGATCCTATTTGCGTCACGCTTTTTGACCTCCGCCATAGATGGAGCTGCGAACCTAGCGCCGAATTTTTCCGGAAGCTCCTCCGTATCTGGATCATACTTGTTAATTCTCAACGCCTGCATTTTCTCACGTTCTAGCACTAGAGAATTTATGACTTGTGACTTTTCGTGAACCAGTCGTGCCCCAGGGTTAGTGGGAGATTGTTGACTGGTAGCCTCTGCCGCCCGCGAGCCGGATCGTTCAAAAATTTTAGAGCCGCCCTTTACCGCAACACCCTTCTCAATCCGCGTCACTCCATTCCTTTCAATAAAACGTGCATCTTGCCTGCTCAAAGCATTAGCTATCCATGGCAATCGGTTTTTATAATGTATCGACTCAATTAAATCCTTAACTCGCGTTGAATTCATAGCATATGGAACACCGCCAACCCAGATACGATACAACGATCCTTTTATCATTATATTCAAGTCGCCGTCTGAGAAGTGCGATACAAGATAGCGCAGTTCTTCAGGGTGGTTCTTCAGATAGCGATATGGCGCCATTTCTTCAACTACTTTGTTATCGCTACCAACTAAAAATACAGAAACTCTGGGAGACAGTTCTAAGGCAGGCACAGACTGAGTAATGCCTTGCGCATGACGACGCACCGAAGTATTCGACGGAGTAGCTTGATCAACCAAAGATTTAAAAGAATCTATATTCGGATACATACCAATTTGCTCCATCAAGCGAAAGATCCCTAGAGATGAAAAATTTCCCGTTTCTGCGAATAAAATAGTACTCGTTTGTAAACGAGCTAATACTGACCGGCTTTGTAAAAGATCTCGTAATAAAATATGCATTAAAAGATTTTTGAGTCGTACTGAGCTTTGCGTGCCACGGAACAATGGGCCCACTACAATATTATCGATCGATGGTGAATCTCCGCGTTGCCAAGTGGCGGCCGCCACGCGTTTTCCCGTTTGGTCATCCAAAAGCAATCTCACTATCTGCTGAGAATCCTCACGTAATGTAACTATAAATACCTTACCCTCCACCACTAGCCTTCCCTTCCATAGTGCCGGATCAACTGGTTTCGCATCTTCGGGGTAAGTATGGTTTAAAATATAATCCGGCCAATGAATGCTCCTTGCACCTAACGCATCAAATGATTGCTGTAGATCGTCAATTGGACGCTGATGTCGATCTATGGCTCGAGGCCACCAACGACCCATCTCTCCGGATCGGCGTACCGGGATAACGCTTACGGGTCGTCCAATGGCGACAGACTCATGTCCCAAAAATCCTTCCGTTGTTTCTAAGGCATCTGCCCACTCCACCAAAAAAGGCAAGTGTGGCGATATAATTGATTCGGGGCCGACAAGAACATGACGTCTCGCCTCTGGATCCAATTTATCAAGCTCATTGAGCGCTTTTTCTGCGACATGAATTCCGCCCCAAGATCTATTATTCAATAAAAGAACAACATGCCATCCATTATCCACCAGTTTTTTGACACGTGTGGCGTATCTGGATAGCGTCAACCCTTTTGTCTCGCGGTTTCCCCCAAATCCATTAAAAAGAATAATCGGCCGCGATTCTGAAACTGACTGAACCTTCGCATTCCAATAATTCATAGTGGCATTATCGGGTTGACCTGTATAGATTCTTTCTTGACGAGGGCTGGCGCCTATTTCAAATGGCAAGCCAAGCTCTGCGGCAACATGCTCCCACGGAGCATAAACATTACCGTGAGGATCGCCTGACACCGAGACATCCACCTCCTTTCCATTTATTTTCATATTCAATAATGGCTGCGCTCCTGAAACGATGGCGGCATCTACAGTGATTTTTACGGGATGCAATTGGCGGTATTCCAAAAACCTCTCGGATGAATTTTTGGCATATTCACCGCCTATCTCCGACCACCAAGAAGCGTCGTTTATAGATACGATCATGTCAAAGAGCTTATCTTGTTCGATTGGAAATTGTTTTTTTTGCGCACCCCATTCATTAACATTTTTTACAGAAATACGAGGATGCCGGTAAAGCCATGGCTGAGCCGTATAGAGTTCGATTTGAAGCTTGGGGTTAAATTTTAATAATCCCGAAAGGATACTTGATAAGCGAATATGCTCATCACCTAACGCCTTACCACAATTATAGAAAATTAGAGCCTTTGCTGAGTCGCCACCTAAAATATTGCGAACATCAGGATGGAAGGGAAAATGCTGAGAATCATAAACCGGAGGACCTGTTTCATGAAGAGAAATAAAAAATAAGATATATTTTATTATCTGAGGATCGTACTCTTTCTTTAGTCGAGCTATAATTTCTTCGTTAAAAAGATCCGGGCGTTGTAATGACAAAGGCTCCAGCAATACATCTACCAATCCGTGCTGTAATGCGGGCTGCTGACCACCCCAGCTTAAAAACTTTTCCATTGTTCTAGAGGTAATCGTATCAGCGTAACTCACCAGCCAGGCCGGAATACTTGCTAATAACATTTCCTTGGCAGTTAAAGCTTCGGCGGTGGGCAGCCAATCTTCAAATAAGAGCCCCCCCCATTTTTTTTGGCCTGCTGCGTAAGCAGCTCCTATTGCGTGTCCAAGCGCATAAGGGATCTGTTTGGAAAGCGAAGCTGCGTGAATAGCCCCTTTCAAAAAATTATCAGACAGTCGCAGCTCTTTATCTGCTAGCAAGCCAGCACGAATAGCATTGGAAAGCCCCCACAACTGAGGAGTACCCACCGCTGATTTGGCGGTCTCATCCAACAATACTTCAAACAGATGGTCTAACTCAGCTTGACTGATAGTAAGAACATCACTATTGACGAGCGCATCAAAAATTACCTGCCCAAGCTGATTGCGTTCAGCGGTTGTAGGCATTCTAACAACAGCTTGTGCAAGCAATTTTAAAAATTCTCCGGAAATTGTCTTTTGCCCCCCATCAAGCCATTCTCCCGCAACACGACAAAGAAGTATTCTGGCTTCAGGCTCAACATCTCTTTGCAACAAAAGTTCCGTTAGCATATCCCATTGCGCCTTGCTCGGTTCGATCAATTTATATAAATCCAATATCAAACGACTTATAGCAACCTGCTCTGATGAGGACAGCATTTTATCGGTAAGCCTGACCAACATATACGAAATCAGCAAGGGATTACGGAGGATATTGTCAAAAAATTCCGAATCACTAAATATAGATTTTTTTTCATTGGCGTCAGAAGTTCTAAGTGAGTTTTCTAAATGCTCAATAATATCGCCGGTATCTTTCGCGCTAATTCTTAAAAAAGATGAGTCGAAATCATTAGGCAAGAGCTTTTGCTCATCTAAAAATTCTACAACGGCAACCTGCTGCTCATAAACGCGCTGCTCGGGGTTCATCAATAAATAATTTAAAAATGATTTATGAGCTGGAGAGCCTGGCCCAAATGCATCATCCGAGATAATCATTGATTCAAGCTCATCCTTATGTGAAAGAATATTTTGCCAGGTCTCAAGATAGGTCTGCCTAAAAAGTTGCAACAGACGGGTCATCTCATGAGCATCCGTTCGCGCTGCACGAAATGCCTGCAATAATCCTATTTCTCCGCGACCATGTTTTCTGATTGATTCGATCAATCTTTTAGGTCTATCAAAAAGAAACTCATGGTCTATTGGAGTCAGAGCCGGTAATCCAGCTTGAAGACTTTCTAAATCTAGTAAAGCATTTGCCGGTTCAAATTTATTGGCCGGTTTTACCATTTGACGGTCACCGCGACCCAAAGCGTCGCCAAGAGCAGCCCATTGAGCACCTTCTTTGACGAGCACATCTCTAAAACTCTCGAGCTCCGGCTCAATAAGATACGTTTCTCCCTGTCTAACAAAAATCTGATTAGTATCCGCACCTGGAATATTTTCCATAAATATCCAGACCAAAGAAAACGGATCACTCTGTTCATCAAAAGGCTCCACAGCTATCCTCCGAAGCCCGGTCAAATTGACCCATCGATAAAAAAGAACCTCTCTACTTTGAGCTTCTTTAGCATCAAAGGTTTGTCGGCGATTGCTATCTTTCCCAAAACCCTTAATCCATATCCGAACTTTTTTGGCGCCAAGACCGAAAGTAATCCCATAAACTATAGCCCCTGGATCTTCAGCGCGCCCAGAACTATTATCCTGAATATCCAAAATCCTCAAATTCTGCTCTCTAAAATCTTGATTAGGACTTAATCCGATCTCATCCGCAAGATAAGGATGAAGAATAAAAAACCTTTGCAATAAAAAGCCGTAATGTTTGCCAAATAACTTATATTCAAATATTTTTTTTCGTAGTTCTGGATCCAGTCCCATCAATAAGTTTCTATGAACCGCCCTGAGTGGATCCCGAACATCCCTTTTCCAATCCCCCTCACTTTCATCGGGCCTTCTCTCGCGGGGCAAAATCGGCAATGTCAATTGACTGACATTAAAAATAGCTTTTAATACATCTTCGGGATTCCCCTTTAACAGTTTTTTATTATTTTTTAAAAATATTCGCACGTAATGGGTTATTTTTGCCCTATCATCTACGGTAAAAGCAAACTCATTTGCCGCCATACGTGCGCCCACCGTTACTCGGAATAGCATTTCAGGAGACCTTACGCCGGTTACTTTTGAAACGCGCTCTGCGATCTCGGCCGCATTCTGACCCATCGCTAATTGTTGCGCCAACTTTGCCACGGCCACTTCTTGTTTTTTTAAAAAAATGTTCAAATCCCTGCCCAAAAGACTTTCGGATTTTTTCTCTTCAGATTCTCCAGATATTTGGGTAACGGTTTTAGCTTCCTTTTGGATAAAACTCAAAAGCCTCTGTTCGTATTTTTTTTGATTTGTTTCATGAGTAATTTTTGGGGAGAGCACCACGTAGGAATAGCCCTTTTCACGAAAAAGCTTGGTTAAATGCTGGGTATGATAGCCGCCTGAAATCAGCACCGCCACTTCTTGTTTTTGTTCTGTTAATACTTTTTCAGAATTTCGCATGAACGCCAAATCCCTTTGGCCTACAGAATGATAAAAATCACCCAAAGCATTTTTACCCTCTTCGAGCAGGTTGGTATACGGTACAAAATCCGCAAAATAACCCTGATTCGCCAAAACCCGATTTAAAAAAGCTAGGTAAGGAGCAGTCAAAAAATCAGGCTCATTGATTTGAAAAAGCTTGAAATCCCGAGCAGTCATTTGAATGCTATAGGCTGTCTGGAGAATCCCCAGGTACCGGTCAATTGCTTTTAAAATAAGCGTATCTTTATTCTCAGCAAGCTGCTGGGCGTACATATTATCTTCCAGTCTTTCTCGCTGAGTTAATACTTTTTCAAGATCCAACTCAAAAAACTGTCTTAAGTATTCCTTATATTTAAGCAAGTTAGGATATTCTTCGACTCTGACGTTTTTTTTACAGGCGATATAAAAAGTTTTTTCAAAGAGAGAAAATTGAGAGAGCTTGGAGGATTTAAATTGATTTGACTTTTTAAGCTGCTGCTCAAAACTTTCTTCTCCATAATCTATTGCCCATGGTCCATGGTCCACTTTGCTCAATTTTTCGAGTAAAGCTGCCCACTCAAGATTAACTTGATTAAAATCAATACCTTTTTCTTGATCCAAAAGCGCCTGTAGCCGCGCTAACTCTGGGTAATTTTTATCTAAAGGCTTGGCTGAGAGCAAAAAAAGACACTTAAGTCCAGATTCAAAAGAAAGGCCCGAAGAAGCGTTGCCCGCCTTACCCGCTTTCTGGATTATTTCTTCATAATCCAATAGTTTTTTGGGATAAAGCTTATTTTTTAATTTGTTCACTGCGTTCCGGATTATTCCAAGGTACCTCAAAGTTTCCTGCCTTCGATCCGTTAAAACGCGATAATTCTCGATACTCCTAACATATAAGTCCAAATCTTCAATCCCAATAATCCGCATAGGCTTATCAGAAATAAGATTTTCATATTCATCCCCGGCAATAAGGCCTTCCATTAATAAAGTTTTGGCGACGCGTGGAAGATCTTTCTTGCTGATCTTCTCTTTTAGCGGATCAAGCGTGGCTTCAATAGACGCGCCTTCTGAAAGAACAATCTGAACTTTATACTTAGTCATGATTTCCTCGAGACAGTTGGCCAGATTTTTCTGCCCTGAAAAATTAGAATGCGCATCCTGAATATGAATAATAAAAATGTTTTTATTGCCTTTATGAATTTCTTTTAAGGTTGAATATTCTGCGGGCGTTTCAAATTGAAAAGGATCTTTTAGAATTAACTCTTGAGGTCTTTGCAGGGAAACAAAGTTTGGAGTATTAACAGAAATAGCCCAACAGGCATCAGAGACAAAAAAAGCCCCTGCTAAAAATAAAGAAATGCCCCTTAAAATAAGGTTTTGTTTTCTGAGCATCATAAGTGGGTTGTGTATTTCCTGTCGAAAGTTTACATAACATTTTTTGCAAATACAAATTATAATAGACCCAATGTTTCAATATGATCCTTTCCAATTAAAAGCGATTGAGGCCATTAACCGTGACAAGTCGGTTCTGGTTTCAGCCCCCACTGGGGCGGGCAAAACCGCCATCGCCGAACATGCCATTGAACGATCGCTTGCGCGGGGCGAACGGGTGGTTTACACCGCCCCGGTCAAAGCGCTTTCCAATCAAAAATTTCGCGATTTTTCCGCTAAATACCCGGAAAGTACGGGGCTTTTAACCGGCGACGTCACCATCAACACGCATGCGCCGCTGGTGATCATGACCACTGAAATTTACAGAAACCAGCTTTTTGAAGACCCAAAGCGCCTTGAAAACACCAAGTGGGTGATTTTTGATGAAGTGCATTACTTGGATGACCAAGAACGCGGCACGGTTTGGGAAGAAGCTATGATGTTTTCTCCGCCGCATGTGAGATTTTTAGCGCTTTCCGCGACGGCTCCCAATATCGAAGAAGTGGCGGAATGGATTGAAAAGGTGCTCGGTCATCCCATGGAAGTGATCATCGAAAGCCATCGCCCCGTTCCCTTGGTGCATCTTTTTCAATGTCAGGGAACCATTTACTCCGACTCGCGCGAGTTGCGCAAAAGCGGCTATTTAAACCATGAGGTTTGGCCAGGCACCCGCGACGCGAATGAATTCCGCCATTTGCGGCGTTTTAATAAAGGAAATTGGCGCGGCCATCTTCGTGCCAAACCAAACCGCATGGACGAATTGATTCACCATCTCCAATATTACCGCCGCCTGCCCTGTCTTTATTTCGGCTTTGGAAGAAAACGCGTAGAAGAGCTGGCTTGGGAACAAATGAAATATGATTTCCTGAATCCACACGAAAAAGAACAAATTCTACAAATGTATGATGAGCTTTCCGAGCGTTTTGATTTAAAAAAAGAGCCAAGCGCCGTTGAAATGCGGAAACTAATCGAAAGAGGCATCGGTTTCCACCACGCTGGCATGCTGCCCACGCTCAAAGAAGTGATCGAGCGTCTTTTTACATCCAAATTGATCAAATTAATTTTTACCACTGAAACTTTTGCCCTGGGCATCAACATGCCAGCCAAATCTGTTGTCTTTGATGAGTTAAGAAAATTTTATGGCACACATTTCGGTTTTTTAAGAACACGCGATTATTATCAAATGGCCGGACGCGCGGGACGGCGCGGCATGGACGCGGAAGGTTATGTTTATTCGCGAATCAACCCGCACCAAATCCCCTTTCCGGCCGTGACGCGAATCGTTTTTGGAAAACCGGAGTCCGTTGAAAGCCAATTCAATTCCTGCTACGCCACTCTATTAAATTTGTACGGCCAGTTCGGTTCAAGGTTGATGGAAATTTATCCTAAATCCTTTCATCACTACCAATCCAATAAGCGCGGCCGCGAAAAAGGCGTGGCCTCCATCGAGCGAAAATTAAATTTACTGAAAGACCTGGGACATATTTCCGGGGATTCGCTCACTGCTAAAGGCGAATTCGCTTCCTGGATGTACGGCTATGAACTGATTCTTTCGGAAATGCTCGAAGAAGGCGCGCTGGAAACGCTGAACGAAGCTTCGCTTTGCTCTTTATTGACTTCGCTTGTGTTTGAGCCGCGGCGCGCGCAAAATTGCCCCGAACTTTCCGGACCTCTAAAAGCTTTGGAAAGAAAAGTGTTGGGTTTCACGCAAAAAATCCATATCAAAGAAGCGGCGCATAAAGTTTATCTGCCCACCCGGCTGCCACAAATGCATTTAGCGCCAGCAATCGAAGCTTGGCTGGGAGGCTGCCGCTTTCAGGAATTAGGACGGCACACGGATGTGGACGAAGGCGAAATTATCCGTTATTTTCGAATGGTGGTTCAATTATTGCGCCAATTAAAGCAGGCGCCCCGTGTGAGCGACCGGCTCAGAGAAATCGCGGGCAAAGCGATGCGCGCCGTAAACCGCGATTTGGTTGACGCGGAAAAACAATTGAGGAATATGTAGTTCTTATTTGACCAGCTTCTGCAATTCGCCGCTTTCGAACATTTCGTGCGCGATGTCGCAGCCGCCGATTAAATTTCCATCGATAAATACTTGCGGAAAAGTCGGCCAATTGGAGATTTGAGGCAGTGTTGCGCGGATTTCTGGATTGGCAATGATGTCCACGGAATGAAACGGCGCATTCATTTTCTTAAAAAGCTCCATAGTGGCTGCCGAAAAACCGCATTGCGGGGCGCCGGGTGTCCCCTTCACGAATAAAACAATTTTATGAGATTTGATTTCGTTTTGAATTTTCTCGACAACTGGATTGGACACAAAACCTCCACTATTTTTAAGGAATTCTTGTTTTAATTTTTACCGCGTGAATCTTTGATTCCATTTGCTCGGCCAAAGCTGTTTGCACCGCGCGATGCTGTTCTATCAAGGGCTTGCCGCGAAATGATTCCGAAGTCACGACAATGTCAAAATGGTCCTGCGTGCCCGTCATATCCTCTACGCTCACCCAGGCGCCTGGAAAAGCGCTTTCCAGAATTTTCTGAATCTCATCCGGTGTCATCATGGAGTTAGTGTATCAAAAGCTAAAAAACTGTGCTACACTCGAAAATACATGAAAAAGCAGCAATTCTTAACATTCTTAATCTTTTTCTGTATTTTCTTTCAAACAGTGCTTCCGGTTTTTGCGGCCAACGAAAGAAGGTCTCTTTTTATCAATCGCTCTCTTCTGACAAAAGCCGAGGCTGAATACCAGGAACTGCTCAAAAAAGAAGCAAGCGAGCCTTCCGAAGAATTGTCCAAGCGCATCTCGAATCTACGGCTTCATATCCAAGTCCTGCAAGAAGACGCCGTGCGGCTGCGCAATAAACTGCCTAAAAGCGCCCAAGCCGACGAATTTTTAAAAGAAGTGGTTCACCGCCGGATGGCTTTGGGTTCAGCGCAACCCATCAACACCGAGCAAGAAAAAGAAATTGACAAAAAAGTAACCGCGATCCATGAAATGCATGAAAAGGCGTTGTCTTATGTTGAAAAAAAGCAATATGACAAAGCCGCCCATCTGTACGAAGAAATCATCCTTTTGAATCCGGACGACGAGGAAGCTTATCTTTTGCTGGGACATACGAATTTAGCGGCCGGGCGTTATGAGAGAGCCGGTCAGGCTTTCAGGAACGCGCTCAACATCAACCCGAAAAACTTTGAAGAAATCCCCCGTCTTTACCAAAATATCCTCGTCGATAATCCCCAGGACGACGAAGCCATGACACAATTGGGTTTCGCGCATTTGTTATTGGGGAATGCCTCGCTGGCCAGAAAAGCGTTCGAAGACGCACTTAGAATTAATCCCGCCAGCGTCGAAGCGCGGCGCGGACTCATGGAATTGCAATAACTAATCGAAGGAAAAATTGCGGCGCAATTCTTTTTTGGCTGAATGATGTTTTTTTGATTCCAGCATTTTTTCTTTGGCGCGTCTTGAGCGCCTTCTTTTTTGCCGGCGAATTTTTTCCATGGCATGCGTTTTCTGAGATATTTCTCCCCTGACTTTTTCCGCGATCATTTCCACGATCTGACGCTTGGCAAGATATCGGTTTAGCGCCTGAGACCTTTCCTGCTGGCATTTCACGGAAAGTCCTGTGGGTTTATGCAAAAGCACAACGCAACTGGAAACTTTATTGACGTTTTGTCCGCCCGCACCGCCCGAACGGATAAAAGATTCCACAAAATCAGAATCCTTTAAACCCAAGGATTTTATTTTTTCTTCCAGCTGGCGGTTTTTCTTTTCGGAAACAGGATAAAGGGTCAAACGGAAATAAATACTTTCTTGCGGTAATAACGAAGCTCATCAATAGATTCACGAATGTCATCCAGCACGCGATGCGTTTGGTTTTTCTCGCGAGGCATGGCGTAGTCTTTTGGATACCAGCGGCTCACCAATTCTTTCACGGAGCTGACGTCCACTGTCCGGTAATGCAGGTATTGCTCCAAACGCGGCATGTATTTGACCAAAAACCGCCGGTCCTGCCAAATCGTGTTGCCGCAAAGAGGGGCTGTCCTTTTTTTGCAATGCTTCTGAACAAAATGAAGCGCTAGGTCTTCGGCTTTTTTAAGACGGATCTTGGAATCCTGGCAGGCTTGGGTTAAGCCTGATTTTTTGTGATGATAACGGCTCCAGGCTTCCATCCCCTCCAGCACTTTGTTGCTGTGTTTGATCGCGATGCAAGGACCTTCTTCGATAATCTCAAGTTCATTATTGGTCACAATCGCGCCAATCTCAAGCACAGTGCAGGTTTTGGGATCAAGGCCCGTCATTTCCAAATCCAACCAAACAA
>JAHFFM010000148.1 GCA_023247935.1 Candidatus Omnitrophota bacterium
TAATTTTAAAAAGCGGTTTTCCGTCTGCTGTCTTTCGTCTGGCTGGCATTTATGGCCCTGGAAGAAATCGCGTTCGCGCCATTTTAGAAGGAAAAATGAAAATAGCCTTGTCCGGCATTTTCATGAACCGGATTCATTTGCATGACATTGTGCGCGGGTTAAGGCTTTTGCTTGAAAAAGGGAAGCCCGGTGAAATTTATCTTGGGGCGGATGATTTGCCTTGCACGCAAAAAGAGTTCTATTCCTGGCTTTATGACAAGCTTTCTTTGTCTTTACCGGATACGGGATCCGAAATAATGGCGCATGGTTCGAATAAGCGCATATCCAATAAAAAGATCAAAGAGCTTGGTTTGAAATTTCGCTACCCAAGCTATAAAGAAGGCTACGCCGCTTTGGTTGAAGAAGCCTTGTCTCAAGCATCCGAAAAAGGACCTCCCAGAAGCGGAGATTGGATTTCGTGATAGAATTATCTTTTTGAAGAAACAAGAATAGAAAAATGGAATGTTTTAGCAGGGAAGTTCGTACTCTATTTCAAAGAGCTCTTTTTTCTGAACGAATCTTAGGCTTTCGATTTTATCCAAAAAGCCATCTCTTCCAAGAAGTCCAATGCCCATTTCTGCTACCATACCTGCATCAACAAAGCCCACTTGAGTTTGATATTTAAATTCTATGCCATCGAAATCAAACACTAAATCAACAGCGTGGTAATAGGCGTAAATATTATCTTTTCCGGCCCCGCCAACACGCACTGGTTTTACACTTTTAATATCAAGATTAATGTCCTCCCCAAGATCAGCGGAGAATAAACATTTATCAGCGCCAGTATCTACAATACTTTGAAATGGGAATGAAGACCTGATGCCATTATTATCCAGACGCATAGGTATTATTGGATATTTTTTACCAGTAGGCTTGATTGCAAGAGGAGATTGCTTAAAGACTACTTTGCCCAAAAGAAATAAGTATCTATGTTTTTGGTCGGAACTTTAGTAACAATCGCATTGGGCACATGGTGAGTCTTAGCCATAGATGCAGCTTCGCTAACTGTTTTGCCGTAGCCAATTACTTTTTTTCCAGCGCTATCTACGGCAATCCACTGACCTTTATGTCTATTAACGGCTTTCTCTAATTTTGCGTTTTTAGTCATATTAGATTACAAATAACCTTAAAAAATATTGCGTTATGATAGCGATTTTGTGGATCATCTAAATTTGACTTTAGTTGTTCATAATCGTTAGTCGTACCTAATATAATATTATAAATGATCCTATCGTAATTGCATAGGCAATTGCTGCCCTTAGGAAATAAGTTTTATAAAAAATTTAAATAGGTAGTTTTTTATTTATCTATAACCTATTATAAATAAATAAGTTATATCTTAAGATGAATCTGGACAAAAAGAGTCTGATTAAAGTATAATTTGATTAGATAGTGTCATCCCCGTGCAGGCGGGGAATCAGGTTGATTCCTGCTAAAAACTTGCAGGAATGACGATTGGAGGAAGGAAATGATTCAACTGTCAGAAAATGCACAAAAAGCCATTGCCCGGTTAAGGGCTGAGCAGAACAAGCCGGGGGCTTATTTCAGGATTGGGGTTAAGGGCGGCGGATGCTCTGGGATGACCTACGATGTCCGTTTTGAAGACCAAAAAGCCGAGGTGGACCGCGAATTTGATATCAATGGGGTCAAAGTTTTATGTGATATCAAAAGCTTGCTGTATTTGGATGGGATGACGATTGATTTTTCAACGGAATTGGTGAACGGGGGATTCCGTTTTGTGAACCCCAAGGCGACGGGAACCTGCGGATGCGGCACTTCTTTTAGCGTATAGCGTAGAGCGCGTAGCGTATATAGGAGATGAAAAATTAATGAGGTTCACGACGAAAACGGAATACGGGATTGTTTCCATGGTTTACATGGCGCGTCACGTTGACAAAAAATTCGTGAGCATTAAGGAGATTTCGAAGCACGAAAGTTACCCGGCTCCATACATTGAAAAAATATTGCAGGCGCTTCGAAAGGCCAAGCTTGTGATTTCTTCACATGGAAAAAGCGGCGGTTACGCGTTGGCGCGCAAACCCGCGGAAATCACGTTAAAAGAGATTATTGACGCGCTGGAAGGTGGCACATTTGAGATTTTTTGCGGACCTCAAACCCGCCAGAAAATCGTGTGCACTCATTTTTGTTTGTGCGGCGTCAAGCCGGTTTGGCGGAAAACCAAAGACATTTTGGACAATTTTTACCATTCGATTAATTTGGAAATGCTGACAAAAGACGAAATCGAGACGAAAAAGTTTATCGCCGCTTAGTGCGCGTCATTGCGAGGAGGCCGAAGGCCGCCGAAACAATCTCTGCGAAAGCGTAAGCGCAAAGATTGCTTCGGCGCTTCGCGCCTCGCAATGACACAGGAGAAGGTGGTTTATGAGCAATAAAATCATCCAAGAAATCGCCAATAAAGAATACCAATACGGCTTTCAATCGCCGATCGAGTCCGAGACTGTTCCTAAGGGCTTGAGCGAGGACGTGATCCGCCTGATTTCCAAAAAGAAAAATGAGCCGGAATGGCTTTTGGAATTTCGCCTGAAGTCCTATCGCCATTGGAAAACCATGAAAGAGCCACGATGGGCCAATGTGGATTATCCGGAAATCGATTACCAGGACATCAGCTATTATTCCGCACCCAAGGTAATGGAAAAGAAAAAAAGCATGGAAGAAGTGGACCCGGAATTACGCCGCACGTTTGAAAAACTCGGCATTTCTTTGATGGAACAGAAAAAGCTCGCGGGCGTGGCGGTGGACGCGATTTTTGACAGCGTGTCCGTGGCAACCAGCTATAAAGAAAAGCTTCTTGAGGTGGGCGTGGTTTTTTGTTCGTTTTCCGAAGCCGTTGAGAAATACCCGGATCTTGTCAAAAAATACATGGGTTCGGTGGTGCCTTATACGGATAATTTTTTTGCGGCGCTGAACTCCGCGGTTTTCACGGATGGTTCTTTTGTCTTCATTCCAAAAGGGGTGAAATGCCCTATGGAACTTTCCACGTATTTTCGAATCAATACCGAGGGTTCGGGGCAATTTGAGCGCACCTTGATTGTGGCTGAGGACAATGCGTATGTCAGTTATCTTGAAGGCTGCACGGCGCCTAAATTTGACACCAATCAGCTTCATGCCGCGGTGGTGGAGCTGGTCGCGCTTGACGATGCGGAAATCAAATATTCGACGGTTCAAAACTGGTACGCGGGCGACCCTAAAACAGGTAAGGGCGGGATTTATAATTTTGTAACCAAGCGCGGCAAGTGCGCGGGGAAGAATTCGAAAATTTCCTGGACGCAGGTGGAAACGGGTTCCGCTATCACCTGGAAATATCCGAGCTGCATTTTATCCGGCGACAACTCGACGGGGGAATTTTATTCCGTAGCTCTGACAAACCATTTTCAGCAGGCGGACACGGGCACCAAAATGATCCACATCGGTAAAAATACCAAAAGCCGTATTATTTCCAAGGGAATTTCGGCAGGGCAGTCCCGGAACAGTTATCGCGGCGCCGTGGTGATTAAAAAAGGCGCGGAAAGCGCGCGTAATTTCACGCAATGCGATTCGCTTTTGATTGGTTCTAAGTGCAGCGCGAATACCTTTCCGGTGCTGGAAGCGGAAAATCCAACCGCGCATTTGGAGCATGAGGCCACCACTTCACGTATCAGCGATGACCAGCTTTTTTATTTTCAACAGCGGGGGATTTCCACGGAAGACGCAATGGGCGCGATTTTAAATGGATTTTGCAAAGACGTGTTTCGCGAGCTTCCCGGCGAATTCGCCGTGGAGGCGACACAGTTATTGGGTCTTAAACTTGAGGGCAGTGTTGGATGAGTGTCATTGCGAGGAGCGAAGCGACGAAGCAATCTCTGCGCAGAGATTGCTTCGCTTTGCTCGCAATGACAAATAGGAGTTGAAATGAAAAATGGAGTTCCGATTTTACAGGTTCATGGTTTGGACGCGGGAATCGAAGGCAAAACGATCCTGAAGGATTTTCATATTCTGGTGCAGCCGGGCGAGGTACACGCGATTATGGGTCCAAACGGCTCAGGAAAGAGCACGCTTGCCAAGATTTTGGCTGGCGATCCCAACTATGTTGCCACTAAAGGCAAAATTATTTACCAGGGAAGAAACTTGCTTGAGCTTGAGCCGGAAGAAAGAGCTTTGAACGGAATTTTTTTGGCATTTCAATATCCGGTGGAGGTTCCGGGCGTTTCAAACGCTTCTTTTTTGCGGATGGCCTATAATGCCAAACGCAAATTTCAGGGAAAACCGGAAGTGGATCCGCTCGAATTTGACGACATTCTCAAAGAAAAAATAAAAGTCGTGGACATGAAAGAAGACTTCATTCGCCGCGCCGTGAATCATGGTTTTTCCGGCGGAGAAAAAAAACGCAATGAAATCGTGCAAATGGCGGTGCTTGAGCCTAAGCTCGCGATTCTCGACGAAACAGATTCCGGGCTCGACATTGACGCTCTTCGGGAAGTGGCGCAAGGCGTGAATAAACTGCGCAACAAAGACAACGCCATGATCGTGATCACGCATTACCAAAGGCTTTTGGATTATATCAAACCGGATGTGGTGCATATTTTGTCGGGAGGCAAAATCGTCAAATCAGGTCCTGCGAGTTTGGCACTGGAGTTGGAGAAAAAAGGTTATGAGTGGATTGAGCATCGCTGAAAAACCTGAGGGAGTGGAATTCCGGGAAACGCCTGACGGCGTCCAGCTCAAGGTACCGGATCGCGGTTTGGCGGATAAAACCATTGTCCTGTCGATCGGTTCGGGTAAATCAGTTTTGAAGGTAGAGGCGGGTCTGTCATCCCGAGTTCGCATTGCCTTAAATTTTATTCCCGGGCAGGCTTCTGAAGAAGCCGCTGCCACGCTTGAATTTTCTCTCGAGGCTGGCGCTTGCGCGGATGTGTTTTATCTTTTATCCGGCGACAAAGTTCCCAATAAAATTACAGCCAAAGCGGTGTACC
>JAHFFM010000149.1 GCA_023247935.1 Candidatus Omnitrophota bacterium
GTGATCGCCCGTTTGAAGGCGAATCCGGATTACGCGGCCTCTTTTAGCTCCCTTTATCCGGAAGGAATCGGGGAAAAGAGCATTAAGGACGCAATTGCCACCTTTGAGAGGTCGCTTTATACGCCTAACGCTCGTTTTGACAAGTATCTTCAGGGCAACGCGTCAGCAATTACCGAGCAGGAAAAAGAAGGCTACCGTCTTTTTAAGGATCTCGGCTGCGTGGTGTGCCATCAGGGCGTGAACGTCGGAGGCAACATGTTTCAGACTTTTGGAAAATTCGGGGATTATTTTTCCGACCGGGGGCATATTACGAAGGCGGATTTTGGCCGCATGAACGTGACGGGACAGGAGCGCGACCGGTATAAATTCAAAGTACCAACCCTAAGAAACGTCCAGTGGACGGCGCCTTATTTTCATGACGGTTCAGCGAAAACGCTTGAAGAAGCCGTGCGTGTGATGGCCAAGTATCAACTGGGGTTGGAAATGTCGGACGATGAAGTTTCGGCTATTACAGCTTTTTTAAAGACATTAAACGGGGAATATGAAGGAAAGCCCCTCGGAAAAGAATAATCCATGACTTTAAACCTGTTTCGTTCCCAGAAAGAAGGTTTGTTCGGCGCAGCCGTTTTCAGCGTGCTTGTGTTCTTATTTTTGCAAAGCCGGGGAGTTGACGCGGCCACGAACGCGGAGGTTAACCAACGCATACAGCAGATGAAACAATTGGATACAGCTTTGCGTGTGCAGGTTTTGAAACTGCGCTTTGGCTTTCTTTCAAGCGCAGACGGTCTAGCGCAAATTTTGTCCGGCCGGAAAGCGTCTCTGACCGGCTTAAAAAAAACATCTTCCGGAATTTATGGCCGGAACCGGGATTTGGATTTTCGTTTGGATGCGCTTGAAAAAGCGTTTCTGGAAGAAGGGACCGTCGTCAACGAGTTTATTTCGGAAAACGCCTCGTTTGAAAATTCGTCGAAATATTTTCCTACGCTAACGCTCAAACTGATCAAGGAAACAGAAGGATTGGCCAGGGGTTCTTTGATTGGACCCGCGCTGAACAGGTTGCTGCGGGACGTTCTGCTTTATTGTTCCAGCGACGATTCTTCCGTTTTGGAAGAAGGGGTGCGCGCACAAGCTTCAGATTTATCCATCGAGCGGGAATATTTCCCCGAATCTCTAAAACCCGAATTGGATCTTTTGCTTTCTCACATGAAAATTATTTTGGAGGACAAGAAGGAGACGGACATTCTTCTCCGGAAAATATTGGGATCCGGGACAGTCGACGATCTGGACCGATTGTCCGGCTCTTATGCTGTCTATTATGAAAGCGAGATGCGTAAAAGCGGTTATTACAAGCTGGGTTTATTTTTCATTTGCACGGCGCTTTTGATTTTGGTGATTTACTCGATTTTTCGTCTGCGTAAAGCCGCGGCCGATTTGAACACCGCCAATGAACTGCTGGAAAAAAGGGTGGAGCAGCGCACCGCTGAATTGTCCAAGGCCAATGGGGAGCTCAAAAAAGAAATCGAAGACCGCAGGCGCTTGGAAAGCATAGTGCTCCAATCCGAAAAAATGTCCGCGGTGGGCCAGCTGGCCGCGGGCGTCGCCCATGAAATCAACAATCCTTTGGGTGTGATGCTGGGTTTTGCGCAAAGCATCGTCAAGCGCCTTGAGCCAGCAAATCCTTTTGAAATGCCTCTTAGGTCCATAGAGCGCGAAGCGGTGCGATGCAAAAATCTGGTACAGGACTTACTCACATTTTCACGGGCTGGAAGCGCTGGATCCTCTGAAATGGACCTGAATCAAGCGGTTGAAAGTTCGCTTTCTCTTGTTTTAGCCCAAGACAAAGTCAAAAACGTAAAATTAACCAAGGAATTAGCTCAGGACCTCCCGAAGATATTTGCCAACAACAATCAAATCCAGCAGGTGGTCATTAACCTTTGCAGCAATGCCATAGACGCGATGCCGGATGGCGGCGTTTTGACAATTAGGACGGCGAGTGCCGTTTTAAACGGAAAAGAAGCCGTCCAAATCCAAATCCAAGACACAGGATCCGGCATCCCCAAGGAAATCCAGGCCAAGATATTCGAACCCTTTTTCACCACCAAAGAAGTCGGCAAAGGCACCGGCCTTGGCCTCTCCCTGGTCTATGAGATTATTCAAAAAAATGAAGGCGAGATTACCATGGAAAGCCAAGAGGGGAAGGGAACCCTTTTTTTGGTGAAATTACCAACACTGACTTAGAGGCCATCATATTAGGAAAGGCGCTGAGCTTGTCTTTTGTTGATTTTATGCTATAATTAGTAATATTAAATATTAGTTCTCATTTTTAATTAATAATTAACATAAATATCATTATTGTTCAAATAAGACGGGGAGGGTTATGAAAATTCAACAGACAAAATGGACCTCGGGAAATTGGGCCGGTGAATTAAAGGAAAATCAGAACGCCCAAATCGTATTTATGTTTGGCAGCACTTCTATTTTGAGCGAGAAACAGCCATTGATTGAAACGGTTCGAAAGGCATTTCCGAAAGCCGTGTTATTCGGATGTTCCACTTCCGGTGAAATTTTGGATACCCAGGTAACGGATGAAACTCTAGCGATCACATCCGTAGAGTTTAAGTCTACCCGCCTGCAGACGGCGTATGCGACCATCAAAGATGCTAAAGACAGTTTTTTGGTAGGCCAAAACCTTACGAAGCAATTATCGAAGGAAGAATTGGTGCATATCCTGGTTCTCTCGGATGGTTTGAACATCAATGGGAGCGATCTTGTGAAAGGGCTTCTTGACGAGCTGCCGGAAGGAGTCACGGTTACGGGAGGGCTTTCGGGGGACGGAGCGCGTTTTCAAAAAACGTTGGTTTTTGACGCGAAGGGACAGGCGCGTCAAGAAACGGTAGCCGCCATTGGTTTTTACGGGAAGCAGCTCAAGGTCGGATATGCTTCTCTTGGCGGTTGGGATCCTTTCGGGCCGGAGCGCGTCATTACGCGTTCCAAGGACAACATTCTTTATGAACTTGACGGAAAGTCGGCGCTTGAGCTTTATAAACAATACCTGGGCGAGCATGCCAAGGGTTTGCCTGGCACGGGACTTCTTTTTCCTCTAAGTCTTCGCGCGGATTCGGGAGCCACGCCCGTGGTGCGCACGATTTTGGCGGTCAACGAAAAGGATCAAAGCATCACCTTTGCGGGAACCATGCCCCAGGGCGCCATGGCCCGTTTCATGAAAGCGAATTTTGACCGTTTGATTGATGGCGCCGCCGGAGCCGCCAAAGCCAGTTATTCAACGGTGGGGTCCGCCAATCCTGATTTGGCAATTTTAATCAGCTGTGTAGGCAGAAAATTGATCTTGAAACAACGCATCGAGGAAGAGGTGGAAAGCGTGCGGGACGTGTTGGGGGCCAAGACGGCTTTAACCGGGTTTTATTCGTATGGGGAGATTTCTCCTTTTACGCCGGGAGCCAAATGTGAGCTTCACAACCAAACCATGACCATCACGACCTTCACCGAAACATGACATGAGCGCGAAGTGGCATATTTTGTTGAAGCGTCAGTTGAAAAAATACCTTTGGACGGATAGTCCATCTCCTGAAATGGGGGCTTTTTTGGACGCCATCAGCCAAGCTTATTATGAATTTGACCAGGACAGGCAGATGCTCGAACGTTCGATGGAAATAAGTTCGCACGAATTGACTGAAGCGAATGTTGAGTTGAGAATAAACACGGAAGCAATGAAAGAAGCGTACCAAAAGTTGAAAAAAACACAGGAACAATTGATTCAATCCGAAAAGATGAGCGCAGTAGGCCAGCTGGCTGGCGGCGTGGCCCATGAAATCAACAATCCTCTTGGCGTAATCCTGGGTTTCGCCCAAGGCATTGTCAAAAGGCTTGAACCGGGAAACCCTTTTGAAATGCCTCTAAGGTCCATTGAGCGTGAATCTTTGCGCTGCAAGAGTTTGGTACAGGATCTACTCACCTTTTCACGGATGAATCGGACGGATAGGGAGGAGTTAAGTATCAATACGGCCATTGAGACCGCGCTGACCCTGGTGACGGCCCAGTCGAGAATCCGGAACGTGGAAATCAAAAAGGACTTTGACTTGAACCTCCCCAAAATCACCGCCAATTCCAACCAGCTTCAGCAAGTCATCATCAATCTCTCAAACAATGCCATGGACGCCATGCCCAATGGAGGGACTTTGACGATCCGTACCTCTAAATCCCAGCTAAACGGAAAAGAAGCCGTCCAAATCCAAATCCAAGACACAGGATCCGGCATCCCCAAGGAAATCCAGGCCAAGATATTCGAACCTTTTTTCACCACCAAAGAAGTCGGCAAAGGCACCGGCCTTGGCCTCTCCCTGGTCTATGAGATTATTCAGAAGCATCAAGGGCATATTGCGGTGGGAAGCGGTCAGGATGGAAAAGGCGCGCTTTTTTCCGTAGTGATATTGGTTTAACAACTTGGGAGTGTTCGAAGCATGCAACAGCGGAACTTGACGTGGGAAGCGTTTTTTTTAAGAACGGGACTGGGAGGAGTTTTCTTTTTTTTTGGGATTGATAAGCTTCCTCATCCGGAAAGATGGGTGATTTATTATCCGATTTTTTTGAAATCCACGGGGATTCATCCTTATTTTATTTTAAAAATCCAGGGGATTATGGAAGTTTGTCTGGGTTTAAGTCTTTTGGCCGGATTTTTTACGCGTCTAGCAGCTGTTTTGGCGGCATTTTTTTTGATCGGCGTCATCTGGGTTCTTGGATGGGATCCGATCGCGATCCGTGATTTTGGATTGTTTTTTTCGGCGGCGGCTTTAGCGGTCTCAGGACCTGGGCAATGGTCGCTGGACGAGGCGATCCGTTATGTTTCATCTGATAAACCAAAGGATCAGGGTGGCGAAGGAGGGAAACTATGAAAAAAAACCTTATTTATTTTCTGGGATTTGTGGTCATTGCTGGTGCCGCCGCATTTCTTTGGATTCTTTTTCCTTCCAAAGAAATCCGTTCAAAAA
>JAHFFM010000018.1 GCA_023247935.1 Candidatus Omnitrophota bacterium
TATGGGGGAGAGATCGTGGAAATTGAAAACCCCACAAAAATGCCGGATCCGAGCCAAATCGAAGCGATTTTAGAGCCTTTCGTTGAAGCTTCCATCATCATTCCACCGGTTAGCATGGGACCCATTTTGGATTTATGCGAATCCCGGCGCGGCGTTTACAAAAGCACTGAGTATCTCAGCGAAGACCGCGTCAAAATCATTTATGAATTTCCGCTGTCAGAAATCATCGTCGATTTTTACGACCGCATCAAGTCTATCTCCAAAGGTTACGGCTCCATGGACTATGACTTAAAAGACCATCGCGAAAGCGATCTGGTGCGGCTTGATATTTTAATCAACAACGAAATGTGCGATGCGTTTAGCGCGATTGTTCACCGGGAACGCTCCCAGTTCAAAGGCCGCGCGCTATGCGAAAAATTAAAAGAACTGATACCCCGGCAGCTTTTTGAAGTTGCGATTCAGGCCGCGATTGGCGGTAAAGTCATTTCGCGTGAAACGGTGAAACCTATGGGTAAAAACGTGACAGGTAAATGTTATGGCGGAGACATCACTCGCAAACGCAAACTCTGGGAAAAGCAAAAGGAAGGTAAAAAACGGATGAAACAATTCGGAAAAGTGGAAATCCCGCAAGAAGCTTTCTTAGCCGCGCTAAAGGTGGAATAGATGCAGATAACTAAAGAAGTTCTCAAAAAAGAAGCGAAAGAGTGGCTTCATTCCATTATTGTCGCGATTTTATTGACCATGATTATCCGTACTTTCGTGGTGCAGGCCTTCAAAATTCCTTCAGGCTCTATGCGCCCGACCCTCCTCGAAGGAGACAAGCTTTTTGTGAATAAATACGTTTACCGTTTTGAACCGCCAAAAAGAGGCGACATTATCGTGTTTAAATACCCGGGCCAGCCAGGAGAGCCCAAAAAAGACTTCATTAAGCGTTTAGTTGCGATGGGCGGGGAAACCGTTGAAATCCGAGACGGTAAAATTTACGTCGATGGAAAGGTTCAAGAGGACCCGGCTACTTTTGGGAAATTTTATTATTACAACAGTGGTCCTTATGGCGGCCCGCAAGACCAAATCAAAGTTCCTCAAAATATGTACTATGTTTTAGGGGACAACAGCTCCAATTCCACGGACAGCCGCTTTTGGGGCTTTGTACCGAAAAAAAATATTTTAGGCAGGGCTTTTTTTCGCTGGTGGCCACCCAAGCGTATCGGTTTACTCAAATAACATAAATTCAGAGGGCTTTCCCATGAATTTAGCCAACCGGATTACCTTAACCCGGATTTTTTTGGTTCCGGTATTTATTGCACTGCTTTTGTATTACTCGCCGGACAAATCCTTTTTGCGCCTTGTTGCGCTTGGTATTTTTATTGTCGCGTGTTTTTCCGACGCTTGTGACGGATATATCGCCCGGAAAATGAATCAAAAAACCGACCTAGGTTCTTACATCGACCCTCTCGCCGACAAAATGCTTTTGCTTAGCGGTTTTCTTTGCTTATCCCTGATGGCCAACTTGCCACAAGAAATGCGTATCCCCGCCTGGGTCACCATCGTCATTATTTCAAGAGACGTCATTATTTTAATCGGCGCTATCGTTATTTTCTTTATGACTCGTGTGCTGGTTCCAAAACCTCA
This sequence comes from Candidatus Omnitrophota bacterium, assembly GCA_023247935.1. Taxonomy (GTDB): domain Bacteria; phylum Omnitrophota; class Gorgyraeia; order 2-02-FULL-51-18; family 2-02-FULL-51-18; genus JAHFFM01. Next base: position 1,633 of record JAHFFM010000018.1, read on the forward strand.
CTTCATCGGAAAAATTACCACCGTCATGCAAATGATGGCAGTCGTTTTCTCTCTGGCAATGGCGCCCGAAACGATTCGTTTTTTATTTTACGGCATGGCTGTTTTTTTTACGGTTTGGTCCGGATTTCTTTATGTGCAAATGGGCGGCAAAATGCTGCAAAAATCCTAAATGATAAATCCTCTTTTTTATTTTATTTTTGCATTTTTCTTAGGCTCCATCCCAACCGCGTTTTGGGCGGGCAAAATTTTAAAAGGAATGGATATCCGTGAATTTGGCAGTGGGAATGTCGGCGCTACAAATGCTTTTCGTGTTCTGGGAAAGGGTATCGGGAGTTTTGTTTTTATTTTTGATTTCCTGAAAGGCGCTACGCCTATTTATCTGTTTTCTTATATGAATCCTGCTGCGCAGTCCATATCGCCGCTTTTGGTGGGTTTGGCGGCTATTTTAGGCCATGTTTTTACACCTTTTTTAGGCTTTAGAGGGGGGAAGGGGATCGCAACGGGTGCTGGCGTTTTGCTTGCCTCTTATCCAGTCTTTTTTTTGATTGCCATTGCTGTCTGGATAGCCGCTTTTAAGCTCACAAAAATTGTTTCCCTAAGCTCTCTGCTGGCCGTTGTCGCACTTCTTATTTCGGCTATTTTTGGTTCACCAGACAACAAGGTTCGCTTGTTTTTTTTAGGCATGACTTTGTTTGTTTTTTGGACTCATCGTTCAAACATTATACGATTAAAAAAGGGAGAGGAAAGGCCTATTGTTAATAAACAAAAAAGTAAGTAATTTGAATCCCAGCCATACCTCATGTATACTCCCACTATGGTTATTTTTTAGGCTAGATATTTAAGTTATTTAATAACTTATATTGGAAGCTAAAATGAGAGACATTCTAATCGAAACAACGGAATCCAAAAACCACCGGCGCAGAAATCTGTCCATCGTGGAAATGATCAATCAAGACGGAATCGTGGCCAGGGCCGAGAAAAAATTTCGTTACTACATTTTTGAGCAAAGCAATTCCCAGGGGCCTGAGCAATATGAAACATGGGCTGAAGCACAGAACATGATGAACGCCAAAAAAGACCGCCATGTCTCAATCAAGAAAATCTTTGACAATAAAACCGGCACAGGCCAAATGATTTACCGCGTGATCGGCAGTTTTTACGTGGTCCAAAATTTACACCTTTTTACCGTCGTATTTATGCACTCTATTAAATTCGACATGATTTCCCACAAAGCCGCCGCTTAAGCTCCGCAAGCCCCAGTTCTATTGACCATCTATTTCGCCTTTGTTATACTAACTTTTCTGTTTAATTTTTAACATTTAACTTATGCTATTTCATAAAGATACAAAAATTTCCGTACTGGGCGATGGTGGCTGGGGAACCACACTGTCGTTGCTTCTGGCTGAGAAAGGTTATGAGCCCAAACTTTGGGGCGCATTTCCCAAGTACGTGTCCGAAGTAAAAAAGAAGCGGGAGAATTATAAATTTCTTCCCGGCTTTGAGCTTCCGAAGAAAATTGACCTTACCTCTGATCTTGCCGAAGCGCTTAAAAGCGAGTATTTGGTATTAGCAATCCCTTCTCAATTCTTAGGGCAGGTGGTCAAACAATTAAAAAATAAACCCTTGGCCGATAAGACATTTGTGATTGTTACCAAGGGAATCGACGCTCATTCTTTAAAAGTGACGTCTCAAGTTGTAAGAGACATCTTAGGCCCGGTAAAAATAGCTGTCCTTTCCGGTCCGAACATTGCCCGGGAAATCGCGCAGAAAATGCCAGCGGCCGCTTCGGTGGCTTCCGACAAAAATGATGTTTCTAAAAAAGTACGGGATATTTTTTCCACTCAAAATTTCACTCTTTTTGAATCGTCGGATATGCTCGGCGTGCAATTAGGCGGCTCTTTAAAAAATGTGATCGCTATTTGCGCGGGAATCGTTGAGGGGATGGGTCTTGGCTCCAACACACGCGCCTTGTTATTTGCCCGGGGAATTGCCGAAATGGCGAGGCTTGGCGAGGCCATGGGCGCCAAGCGGGAAACTTTTATGGGGTTGAGCGGACTGGGTGACTTGGCGACAACTTGCCTCAGTCCTCATAGCCGCAATCGCACCTTAGGCCATGAAATCGGCAAAGGGAAAAAATTAAAGGATCTTTTAAAGAAATCAGAAATGGTTGTGGAGGGCGTTGAAACCGCCAAAGCCGCGCATGAACTGGCTAAAAAGCACCGTGTTACCATGCCAATTTCAGAAGCGGTTTACAAAATTTTATTCAAGCACGAAAAACCGGAACTAGCCGTTAAGGCCCTGCTTTATTCGGGCTTGAGAAGAGAGCTGGATTAGTTCTATATTTTGAAATAATTATCCCTCGCAAAGCTGTGTGTTTCAGCTTTGATGTTTTAAAGTTTACGGGGCGTGGCCAAGCTTGGTCTAAGGCGGGCGCCACTAAAACGACGGCGCCCGTCCGCCGAAGATTTGGTGGCGGACGCTAGCAAAGCATGTATAAGGTTTATATTTTAAAAACAGATGCTGGAAATATATATATCGGGCATACCGATAATCTAGCAAAACGATTGAATAGTCATAATCAGGGTCAGAACCTTGCAACGCAATCGTATAATAATTGGAAGATTATTTACGAAGAAGCATTCGAATCAAGAGCAATGGCGATGAGTCGGGAAAAATTTTTAAAAACGGGGGACGGCAAAAAAGTTCTTAAGCACAAAGGTATCTTGAAATAATTATCCCTCAAAGCTGTGTGTTTCAGCTTTGATGCTTCAAAGCTTTTCGGGGCGTGGCCAAGCTTGGTCTAAGGCGCTACCTTGGGGTGGTAGAGATCGCAGGTTCGAATCCTGTCGCCCCGATTTTAATTAAAAAGGAAAAAATGAATCACTCGGAACCCAAAGAAATAGGAATTGGACTCATCGGTTTGGGTACCGTTGGCTCGGGTGTTGTCAAAACGCTTCAAGCCCGGGCTTCGTCCATTGCACGCGAAACCGGCGTGAAGCTCGTGCTCAGGCGTGTATGCGTCCGCTCTTTGAATAAAAAACGTGCTGTAAAAGTTCCCAAAAATATTTTGACCGCGAGGCCTGAAACCGTTATCGATGATCCGCAGGTTGAAATCTTAATTGAACTCGCGGGCGGCATTCATCCCGCCAAAGAATGGATTGAAAAAGCATTTGCGCTCAAAAAGCATGTGGTCACGGCCAATAAAGCGCTTTTAGCCGAAAAGGGCAAAAGCGTTTACCTTGCCGCTAGGGTTCATCGTCGGCGCTTGGGATTTGAAGCCAGCGTTTGCGGCGGTATTCCGATTTTGCGCGCCATTCGCGAAGGACTTGCTTCAGACAATGTTACGCATTTCCTGGGAATTGTGAACGGGACCTGCAATTATATTTTGACGGAAATGTCGCAAAAAGGGCTTTCCTTTTCAAAATCATTGAGCGAGGCGCAGCAAAAAGGTTATGCCGAAGCCAACCCCGCGCTCGACGTCGACGGCGTGGACTCCGCGCATAAGCTCGCGGTATTGTCGCGATTGGCGTTTCAGGCGGAGGTGGATTTTAAAAAAATCTATGTCGAAGGTATCCGCCGAATCACGGCCGCGGACATTGTTTATGCTAAAGAGCTGGGTTATGTCATTAAACTTTTGGTGATTGGAAAGAAAAAAGAAAAAGGGCTTGAGCTTCGCGTGCACCCGACGCTATTGCCGTTAGACCATCCTTTGAGTTCGGTTCGCGGCGTTTACAACGCTGTTTACGTTCACGGAGACCATACCGGCGATTTGCTTTTTTATGGGCGCGGCGCAGGAATGATGCCCACCGCTAGTGCCGTCATGAGCGACGTGATTGAAATCGCACAGGACATGACCAAGGGTTTGGACGCGATGCGGAGCAGTTGGGGAAATGAGCCTTCGGCCATGAAAATTTTACCGATAGGAGATTTGGTTTCCAAATATTATTTGCGTTTTCAGGTAAAAGACAAACCGGGCGTCCTCGGCTCCATCGCTAAAATCCTGGGAGATAATAAAATTTCCATTTTAAGCGTTCATCAAAAAGATTCTCTCGGTTCGCGCTCGGTTCCTGTCGTGATTTTGACGTACGAAGCCAAAGAAAGCGATATCCGCCGCGCGCTTCAAAAAATCGACTCCAGTCCGGACACTCAAGAAAAAACGCAGCTGATTCGCGTCGAGGCTTTGATTTAACCATGGCCTGGAAAGGAATCATCCAGGAATATCGCAGCTACCTGCCGATATCCGACAAAACGCCGGTTGTCACCTTGAACGAAGGCAACACACCGCTTATTCACGCGCCGCGCTTGTCTGAACTCGCTCATGCGGACGTATTTTTAAAATTTGAAGGATTGAACCCGACGGGCTCGTTCAAAGACCGGGGCATGACTTTGGCGCTTTCAAAAGCCAAGGAAGACGGCGCAAAAATCGTGATTTGCGCTTCCACCGGAAATACTTCCGCCGCGGCAGCCGCTTATGCCGCAAAGGCGGGTCTTCGATGCGTGGTGCTGATCCCGGAAGGTAAGATCGCGCTGGGAAAATTAAGCCAGGCGCTGATTCACCATGCAAAAGTAATCGCCATCAAAGGAAATTTTGATGTAGCTTTGACAATTATTCGGGAGCTTTCAAGTCTTGAGTCGGTGGCCGTCGTGAATTCTATCAATCCTTTTCGCATTGAAGGGCAGAAAACCGGGGCATTTGAAGTGTGTGACCAGCTTGGCGGGAAAGCGCCTGATTATCATGTGATTCCCGTCGGAAACGCAGGAAATATCACCGCTTATTGGAAAGGTTACAAAGAATATCACCAAAAAGGGAATATCTCTTCGCGGCCTGTGATGCTGGGTTTTCAGGCAAAAGGGGCCGCTCCCATCGTGCTTGGTAAAATTGTGCAAAAACCGGAAACCATCGCCACTGCGATTCGCATTGGAAATCCGGCTGGCTGGAAAACGGCTTTGGCCGCACGCGATGAATCCGGCGGAAAAATTGACGCAGTGACGGATAAGGAAATTTTAAAGGCTTACAAATGGCTTGCTGAAAACGAAGGAATTTTCGCGGAACCAGCCAGCGCCTCGGGTGTCGCAGGTATTCTTAAGCTGGCGCGTCATAAATTTTTCACTAAAAAACAGGCGGGCGCGAAGCGTTCCACCGTGGTTTGTATTTTAACCGGCCATGGACTCAAAGATCCGGACCAGGCGATTAAATCATCCAAAAAAATTCACCAAGTACCCGCGAACAAAGAAGCGGTTATGAAAGCAATGAGAGGTTAAACAATGAAATATTTTTTATTGTGTTGTCAGGGAATGGCGGATAATCCGCTGCAACCTTTAAAAGACCGCACGCCTCTCGAAGTCGCCAAAAAGCCCTTCATGGATGAATTAGCCAAAGAATCCAAAATGGGAATGGTTTCATGGGTGCCGACATCCCTCGAAGCCTCCAGGGATGTGGCGGCTTATTCGATTTTTGGTTACGACCCAAAAGAACATTATACCGGATTGGCTCCTCTGGAAGCGGCCGCACGCCGGTTAAATTTCAACGATGTCTCTTTGGTGTTTCGCTGCGATTTCATCACGCTTGCGGATCAGACACTGATGGATCCTCAGGCTGGCAAAATATCTGACAAAGAAGCGCAGCTTTTGATCGGCGAACTCAATAAAAAGATTCAAAAATTTAACGCGAAAATCACGCCGCTAAGCGGCTACAAAAATCTTCTTTTGATTGAAAGCCCTCAAAAAAATCAGGACGCGGGCGACATTGAAACCGTGCACCCCGCCAAAATTCGCGGAGAATCCATAAGCAAATGGCTGCCCAAAGGCGCTTTGGGCCCACTCGCGAAAGAAATTATGGACGCATCCAGAGAAGTTTTAGAAAACCATGAAGTGAACCGTGTTCGCATTGATTTAAATGAGAACCCGGCTTCCATGGTTTGGCTTTGGGGACAAGGCAAAAAACCAAAATTGCCGCCATTTATGGATAAATCTAAATTAAAAACCAAACTTTGGTCGGAAAGCGAAGCCTGGAAAGGCTTGGCCTTATCCGCGGGAATTGATTGGATGAAAACCTGGAACGAAACTGAATTTACGGATTTCAATATGGCGTACTGGTATTCCCCGGAAATGGAATTTTCCAAAGATTATCGCGCAAAGGTACGCCATATCGAAGAATTTGATGCGAAGGTGGTGGGGCCAGTTGTGAAATTTCTCAAAAAAAACAAAAGCCAGGGTAAAATCTTCGTAACCTCCGACATTGTTCATTCCACCGAAAAAGGCTCGGACATTCACGGATATACACCCATCCTATGGTGGGGCAACGGCGTTGGAGAGAAAGCCTTGGATGTGTTTTGTGAAAAAAATTGCGCTCAATCCGGACCTTTGCATGACCCCGGACATACATTTATCACAGAATTTTTGAAAAGCTAGGAGAACGATCGCGGCATGAGTTTGATTGTGCAAAAATTTGGCGGCTCAAGCGTCGCCAATCCGGAAAGAATCAAAAATGTCGCCAGCCGCGTCGCGGAGTATTACAAGAGGGGCGATTCCGTGGTTGTGGTTGTCAGCGCTTTGGGCGATACCACGGATGACTTGCTTGATTTGGCGGGGCAAATCACCAAAACGCCTTCGCGCCGGGAGTTGGATATGCTCTTATCCACCGGCGAACAAATTTCCGTGTCACTTTTAGCCATGGCGCTTCATGAATTAAAATGTGAAGCCATTTCTTTTACAGGCGCTCAGGTAGGAATTCGCACGGATTCTTCTTATACCAAGGCGCGAATCGTGGATATCAACACGCAGCGGCTTTGGGCGGCTCTTAAAGAGAAAAAAGTAACCCTTGTGGCGGGTTTTCAGGGCATGGATTCAAACCATGAAATCACCACGCTTGGCCGTGGCGGCAGCGATTTGACGGCCGTGGCTTTGGCAAAGGTGCTTTCCGCGGATTCCTGCGAGATTTACACGGACGTGGATGGGATTTACACGGCGGACCCGCGCTTAGTGAAAGATGCGGTCAAAATTAGTAAAATATCCTATGAAGAAATGCTCGAACTGGCCTCGTCCGGCGCGCAAGTCATGCAGGCGCGCTCGATTGAAGTGGCGGGTAAATTCAATATTCCGCTGCATGTGAGGTCAAGTTTTACAAAGAATGAAGGCACTTGGATCGTGAAGGAGGAAAAATCCATGGAAGAAGTATTGGTTCGGGGCGTATCAAGCAATAAAGACGAAGCGAAATTAACAGTGAGCGGCCTGCCGAATAAACCCGGCGTCGCGGCCACAATCTTTAGAATGTTAGCCGACGAAGGCATTAACGTGGATATGATCATCCAAAATATCGGTGACCCCAACCATACGGATATTTCTTTCACACTGCCCAAATCCGATGCGGATACAGCAGTGAATTCATTGCAAAAAATCTCCAGAAAAGTAGGCTTCAAAAAAATCAGCACGGACTTAGGGCTTTCAAAAGTGTCTGTGGTTGGTATTGGCATGAGAAGCCACGCGGGTGTGGCCGCGGCCATGTTTGAAGTGCTGGGCAAAAACGGAATTAACATTGAAATGATTTCCACCAGCGAAATCAAAATTTCCTGCGTGGTGAAACGCCAGGACATGGAAAAAGCGGTAAAATTGTTGCATCAAAAATTTGAATTGGGCAAGAAAACCAAGAAAAAATAATGAAAAAAATCCAAATTTACGACACAACGTTAAGAGATGGCTCGCAAGGCGAGGGCGTGTCCTATTCTGTGCAGGATAAGCTTTTGATTCTGAAAAAACTCGATGATATGGCTTTTGATTTCATTGAGGGTGGATGGCCGGGCGCCAATCCTAAAGACAGTGATTTTTTCGAGCAGGCCAAAAAGGTGAAGCTAAAAAATTCCAAATTGGCGGCCTTTGGTTCCACCCGTAAAGCCGGAACAACCGCCACTGAAGACAACAATCTTCGCGGCCTGATCGCCGCCGAAACGCCGGTGATCACGATTTTCGGAAAAAGCTGGGATTTGCATGTTACGGAAGTGTTTAAAGTCCAATTGGATGAAAATTTGCGCATGATTGAAGAATCCGTGAAGTTTTTAAAATCCAAAGGCCGGGAAGTCGTTTATGACGCGGAGCATTTTTTTGACGGCTATCACGCAAATTCCGATTACGCCGTCAAATCCCTTCAAGCGGCATTGAATGGCGGGGCTTCGATTTTGGTTCTTTGCGACACCAACGGCGGCACTCTCTCAACAAAAATTTCAAGTGTCGTGGCGGATGTTAAAAAGAAATTGGGCGCGCCGCTCGGCATTCACACGCACAACGACTCGGGGCTGGCCATTGCCAATTCTTTAGCGGCCATTGAAGCCGGCGCTGTTCAGGTGCAGGGCACGGTGAATGGCATCGGTGAGCGCTGCGGTAATTGCGACTTGTTGGCAACAATCGCGAATCTTCAATTAAAGCTTGGCTATTCCTGCCTTTCCGAATCGAAGATGAAGGAATTGATGGAATTATCCCATTACGTGAACGATGTGAGCAATCTCACTCCCATCAAAGGCCAGCCTTATGTCGGTCAAAGCGCTTTTGCGCATAAGGGCGGCGTTCATATTGACGCAGTTAAGAAAAATCCCATCACATACGAACACATCGACCCCGCTAAAGTCGGCAATCATCGTCGTCATTTGGTGTCTGAAGTGGGCGGACGCACCAACATTGTTCTCAAGGCCGAAGAGCTGGCGCTTGAGCTTAAAAAGGATTCACCGGAAACCAAAAAAATTCTTCAGGAAGTTCAAAAATTAGAAAATGAAGGCTATCAGTTTGAATCAGCCGAAGCCAGCTATGAACTTCTGGTGCGGCGCATCACGGGCAGCCACAAACCTTTTTTCAAATGCGACAGCGCCATGCTTTCGCATGAAATGATCGGAGATAAGTCTCCGGACGTGAGCGCGACGGTGTCTCTCACTGTCGGCGGAAAAAAAATAAGCAAAACCGGTAAAGGGGATGGTCCGGTAGACGCCTTGGGCAAAGCTTTTAGCGATGCGCTCGTGGAATTTTACCCGCAAGTCAAAGAGGTAAGTTTGGATGATTACAAAGTGCGTATCGTGAATTCTAAAGCCGGAACAGCGGCCAAAGTGCGCGTTGTCATTGAATTTCGAGACAAAAATAATGCTTGGTCCACGATCGGCGTATCCACCAATATCATCGAAGCCAGCTGGAAAGCGCTTGTGGACGCCTACGAATATAAACTCTTAAAAGATGAAGCTAAATGAAATCCAAAAAACCCAAAGAATCAAAGGAAATTACCAAGGCTTACGACCCCAAGCTCGTGGAAAAAAAATGGTATCAGGAATGGATGCAAAAAGGCTATTTCAAGGCCTCATCCAAATCCAAGAAAAAACCATACACCATTGTAATTCCGCCGCCCAATGTGACGGGTATTTTGCACATGGGGCATGCGCTCAACAACACCCTGCAGGATATTTTAACCCGCTACAAACGCATGCAAGGCTATGAAGCGTTGTGGATTCCGGGGACAGACCATGCAGGCATTGCCACGCAAAATGTTGTGGAAAGATCTCTACGCGAAGAAGGCTTAACCCGCCAAACCCTTGGCCGTGAAAAATTTCTCGAACGCGTTTGGAAATGGCGTGAAAAATACGGCAACACCATCATTCGCCAATTGCATCGCCTGGGCGCCTCCTGCGATTGGGACCGCACGCGATTTACCATGGATGAAGGACTTTCCAAAGCCGTGCGCGAGGTCTTTGTTCGCCTCTATAACAAAGGTCTGATTTATCGCGGTAATTACATTATCAATTGGTGCCCGCGCTGCCAAACTGCGCTCTCGGATGAAGAGGCGCAACACAAAGACGTGATGGGCCACCTTTATTATTTGAAATACATGATCGAGGGAACAGACCAGTATGTCACGATTGCCACGACGCGGCCCGAAACCATGTTGGGCGACACGGCCATTGGTTTTAATCCCAGCGACGAGCGTTACAAACATCTCGCCGGAAAAACCGCGATATTGCCGCTTTTAAACCGCAAACTCCGCATTATTCAAGACGAAGAAATCGACCCGCAATTTGGCACCGGCGCGCTTAAAATCACGCCCGCTCACGACCCTGTTGATTTTGTATTAGCACAAAAGCATGGCCTTGAAAGCATCAATATCATGAACCCGGACGCGACGCTCAATGAAAACGCCGGACCTTATAAAGGCATGGACCGCTACGAAGCCAGAAAAAAAATCGTGGCCGAACTTGAAGACAGGCGGATTCTCCTTGAAACCAAAGAACATTTGCATGCGGTTGGCCATTGTTATCGCTGCCAAACCGTGATTGAGCCTTATCTTTCCCCTCAATGGTTTGTGCGCATGAAGCCTTTGGCTGAGAAAGCGATTGAGGTTGTTGATAAAGGGCAGACGGTTTTCATCCCCAATCGCTGGACAAAAGTTTATTTGGAATGGATGCACAACATCAAAGATTGGTGCGTGTCGCGGCAAATTTGGTGGGGACATCGCATCCCGGTTTGGTATTGCACGTCCTGTCGTGAAAAAGACCCAAATGGCGGCATTGTTGTTTCTATTGAAACACCCAAAAAATGCCCAAGTTGCGGCAGCGCAAGTCTTGAACAAGACCCGGACGTGCTGGACACCTGGTTTTCGTCCTGGCTTTGGCCGTTTTCCACCTTGGGTTGGCCTGAAAAAAGTGAAGACCTTAAATTCTTTTATCCCACGAACACGCTGGTCACCGGCTACGAAATTATTTTCTTCTGGGTGGCGCGTATGATCATGGCAGGTCTTGAATTTATGGGTAAAACACCGTTTAAAGAAGTTTATATTCACGGCATTGTGCGTGATGAAACCGGCGCCAAGATGTCCAAATCTCTGGGCAATGCCGTTGACCCGATCGCCATTATCGATGAATACGGCGCTGACGCGCTACGTTTTGCCATTATTTCCATCACCGCGGAAGGGCAGGACGTTTATTGCTCCAAAGAAAAATTTGAGCTGGGCCGCAATTTTGCCAATAAAATCTGGAACGCCTCACGCTTTATTTTAATGAATTCCTCCGCCAAAGGCGGATCCGCCTCCGGCAAAAAAAAATCTTTGCCCAAAAAAGCGCCCATGGCCGCCTCGCTTCATTTCGCGGACCGCTGGATTTTAAGCCGCCTGCATCAAACCATTGCCAAATTAACCGCCTCGCTCGACAAAAGCCGTTTCAACGAAGCTTCCGGAATCTTGTATGACTTTTTCTGGCATGAACTTTGCGACTGGTATTTGGAAATATCCAAAGCCAATAGCCAATCACCTCAAACGCAGTGGACTTTAATGCAGATTCTCGACAATATTTTGAGACTTCTGCACCCGTTCATGCCTTTTATCACCGAAGAAATCTGGCATACCTTGCCTGGCAAAAAAACATCCATCATGAAAAGCGATTGGCCGACACCGGATAAAAAATGGATAGATAAAAAAATTGATTTAGAAATGGATCTTGTGATCGGACAAATCCAATCCATCCGCAATGTACGCTCCGCCTGGCAAATCAATCCCAAAGACCCGGTTTCCGTGGTGATCAAGGTCCAACGTGATAAAGAATTAAAAATCTTAAACGATTATTCGACTATCATCGCGCAAATGGCAAAAATTTCATCTTTGCAAATCGGCAAAAAATTGATTCGTCCCAAAGAATCCGCGGTAGCGAATATCGGCCATGTCGAAACTTACGTGGTTCTCACAGGCCTTGTGGACATTCAGGTAGAGCGTCAAAGAATCGAGTTGGCGCTTACCGACGTGGAAAAAATGATTCGCGGCCTGGAAGGCCGGCTCAAGAATCAGGAATTTCTCACCAAAGCGCCCAAAGAAGTGGTTGAAAAAGAACGCCTGAAGGCGGATGAACTGGCCAATCGCAAGCTCCGTCTTCTCGAAAACCTTAACACGCTTACCCAGTAAATGCTCCGGGCAGACGCTCTTGACCTGATCGTCAAATTGGCCTTACGCGAGGACATTGGACACAAGGACATCACAACCGCTTCGCTTTTTGAGGAAAACTTTCATATCCGCGCCGAAATCGAAGCCAAAGAAGCCGGGATTTTATGCGGCATGGAAGTGGTGGAGCGCGTTTTCAGAACCATGGATGAAAATTTACGCTTTTTGCCCGTGGCCAAAGACGGGGAAGAGTTGGAACCGGGAAGAGAAATCGCTTATATCGACGGCTCCGCGCGTTCCATTTTATCCGGAGAGCGCACCGCGCTTAATTTTCTAGGAAGGCTGTCTGGAATCGCAACACTCACACGTCAATTTGTGGACAAAACCAAGGGAACTAAAGCCAAAATTCTCGACACGCGTAAAACCACGCCCAACCTTCGCTTTTTGGAAAAATACGCCGTAGCCACAGGCGGAGGCGTCAATCACCGCATCGGCCTTTACGACCAAGTTTTAATCAAAGACAATCATTTGCGTATTTTAAAAGACAAAAGCATTCCGGACATCGTCAAAAGCGCCCGCGCCGGGAATCTCAAGAACACCGTAATCGGCATTGAAGTTAAAAATTTAAAAGAATTGGCCGAAGCGCTCAAAACAAAAGTAAATTACATCCTGCTCGACAACATGGAACCCGAAACAATCAAAGAATGCGTGAAGCTTCGCGAGAAGACCGGTGTTAAAATAGACTTTGAGGTGTCTGGCGGCGTCCAGCTGGAAAATGTCCGGGAGTACGCGCAAACCGGGGTAGAAAGAATCTCCATCGGGGCAATCACGCACAGCGCACCCTGTCTGGATGTTTCGCTCGATATTGTAGGTTAAAAATATGAGCTTCAAAATCGTTTCTCCTTTTACGCCGCAAGGCGATCAGCCGCAAGCCATTGAAAAATTAACCGAAGGCCTGCGCGAAAACCAGCGCTTCCAGACGCTTTTGGGCGTCACGGGCAGCGGAAAAACATTTACCATGGCGAATGTGGTGCAGGCCGTCAACCGTCCAACCCTGGTCTTATCCCACAACAAAACACTCGCGGCCCAGCTTTACAGTGAATTCAAAGAAATTTTCCCTGAAAATGCCGTGGAATATTTCGTCAGTTACTACGATTATTACCAGCCCGAGGCCTATGTCCCGCAAACCGACACTTACATTGAAAAAGATTCGGCTATCAACGAAGACATTGACCGCCTGAGACTCAGAGCCACCAGCTCGCTTCTTTCACGCCGCGACACGCTTGTCGTGGCTTCCGTCTCCGCCATTTACAGCTTGGGTGCGCCGGGGGAATACGCGGAAATGTTCGCTTTCGTAAAAGTAGGCCAAACTCTTTCCCGGGAAGATTTTTTAAGACAATTAGTCGACATCCAATACCACAGAAACGATGTGGATTTCAAACGCGGGACATTCCGTGCGAGGGGAGATGTTGTTGAGGTTTTCCTGGCCTACGAAGAACACGCGCTTCGCATTGAATTTGATTATGATCAGGTTGCACGCATCAGCCGCGTGCACCCAGTTACCAATGACATTGTTTATTCATTTGAATCCGCCGCGATTTACCCGGCCAAGCATTTCGTGACCACGCAGCCCAAGCTGGAAAAAGCGCTCGTGGAAATTGAGCGCGAATTAAACGAACGTCTCAAAGAACTTCATTCGCAAAATAAATTGGTTGAAGCCCAGCGCCTGGAACAGCGCACGCGCTACGATATGGAAATGATGAAAGAGTTGGGCTTTTGTTCGGGCATTGAAAATTATTCGCGGATAATTTCTGACCGTCCGCCAGGCTCAAAACCGTTCTGCCTGATCGATTATTTCCCGGAAGATTTTTTAACCGTAATAGACGAATCCCATATCACGATCCCGCAGGTAAGAGGCATGTATTTTGGCGACAGCGCACGCAAGAAAACGCTCGTGGAATACGGCTTCAGGCTTCCCTCCGCCCTGGACAACCGTCCGCTGCAATTCGAGGAATTTGAAAAAATGCTGGGTCAGGCCGTTTTTGTTTCCGCCACCCCGTCACGCTATGAAATCGAGCATTCCACAAAAATTGTGGAGCAGGTGATTCGTCCAACCGGCCTTCTTGACCCGGAAGTCGAAGTCCGCCCCTCCAAAGGCCAAATCGACGACTTGATCCAGGAAATCGAAAAACGCGTGGAGAAAAAACAACGGGTGATCGTAACCACGCTTACCAAACAAATGTCCGAAGACCTGGCAAATTATCTGAAAAACGCCGGAATTCGCGTGCAGTACCTGCATTCCGAAATCGACGCTATTGAGCGTGTTGAAATCCTTCGCGACCTCCGGCTTTCTAAATTTGATTGCATTGTCGGAATCAATCTCCTGAGAGAGGGGATCGACCTGCCCGAAGTGTCGCTGGTGGCCGTGCTCGATGCGGATAAAGAGGGTTTCCTGAGAAGCGAAACCTCCTTGATTCAGGTTGCGGGACGCGCTGCGAGACATGAAGAGGGGCATGTTATTTTTTACGGGGACAAAATAACGGATTCTATGCGCAAAATGATGTTTGAAAGCAGCAGGCGCCGTAAAATTCAAACGGAATACAATAAAAAGCATGGCATTACGCCCAAGAGCATTCAAAAAGAAGTGCGTGAAGGCATTGAGGCTATCAAACGAGCACGTGAACTTGTTGAGGACGTGGCCGGTGTAAGCGCCGAAGAATCCGACGTGATTGAAGTGGTCAGTGAATTGGAGCGTGAAATGGAAGAAGCGGCGCGGCTTTTGCAATTTGAACGCGCCATCCAGCTTCGCGACCAAATCAAAAAAATACAGAAAAAAATGGAAAAAGAAAAAGTGAAGGTCAAAAACCGCTAAATGAAACACTCTGACCGTTTATTGCTTTTTCTCAAAGATTCCACGGCAAGCTATGTTTCCGGGGAAAAAATATCAAAAGAGCTGGGCATTACGCGCTCCATGGTTTGGAAAGAAATCAAAGAGCTTAAAAAACTCGGCTATAAAATCAAAGCTTCGTCAAGACTGGGCTATCAATTTGTTTCATCCCCGGATAAGCTTTTCGCCGATGAAATTCAATACAAGCTTGGCGCCAAATGGATGGGGAAACGAATTTTCTCGTATCAGGAATTGGATTCCACCAACAACGCCGCCATGCGACTGGGTTCTGAAGGCTTGGCGGCTGGCACCTGTGTTTTTGCGGAATATCAAAAAAAAGGCCGCGGGCGATTAGGGCGGGTCTGGGTGTCGCCTAGAGGTAAAAATATTTTATTCTCAACAATTCTTAGGCCGGAACTCAATTCTTCCGAAGTTTCACGATTGACGCTGATGTCCGCTTTGGCCGTTATCAAATCCATTGAATCGCAAACCGGCGTTAAATTGCAGGTCAAGTGGCCCAATGACGTGGTTTATAAAGGTAAAAAAGTGTGCGGCATTTTGACGGAAATGAGCGGGGAAAGCGAGCGGGTCGGGTTTGTGGTGGTGGGAATAGGCATTAACGTCAACACAACCGCCAGAGAACTTCCTCCGCAAAGCGCTTCTTTACGCCAAATCGCTGGCAAAAAAATCTCCCGCATCGCACTGGCTCAAAACTTGCTCCGCGAAATCGAAAATTGCTACGAACGCTTTTCCAAGAAAAAATTTGAGCGTGTGGCGGATGATGGGAAAACGTTTCCGAAACCACCGGCAGCCGCGTGGCCGTGCATATGCCCGGCAGGGTTTTGGAGGGTTTG